>JAZDFP010000034.1:0-3809 GCA_043807745.1 Planctomycetota bacterium | reverse complement strand
ATATTAGACGAACTGCTCCAGAAAGACCTCCAACGTATCTTAACTATCTATCTCAATGCCAAATATACAGACCGAAAGAACGTAAAGATACAGACTGCCGGCAAGGGTGAACGCAATATGAAAATCGGCTATCTCATAGAGCTGCCTATCTGGAAGACCTCATATCGTTTGATACTCGGTGATGATGTCAAACCGTATCTGCAAGGCTGGGCAATCGTGGAAAATCCCACTGATGAAGACTGGAATAATATCCAGGTCTCGTTTGTTGCCGGTAATCCCATATCCTTTATGTTAGACCTTTATACTTCTTATTATCCGCCACGAACAACAATAAACTTAAGCAGTCTGATACCATTAGCCGTTGGATTGGTTGACTTACAAGAAGAATTGCAAGGAGAAGAAGTATATGAGTCAATAGGTGTTGGCGGTGGTTACGGCGGTGCTCGTCATGGTGGTCGAGCCGGAAAATCAGCACCTCTTGCTAAAGAAATAAGGGCGGCTCCACCATCTCAATCATTTTCTGAATTACTGGCTGGTTCTATCAGTGCGATTGCAACCGGCACTCCTTTGGGCGACCTATTTGCCTATGAAGGAAAAACAGCGGTCAGCATCGGCAGACGCCAGGCTGCAATGGTTCCGATTGTTACGGAAAATGTGGAAAGCAATAAAACACTTTATTACAAGGAATCAATTTCTCCGCGGATAATGAACGCCGTTTATATGACCAATGCCACTAAACTCACATTAGAACCCGGTCCGATTAATATCTTTGAAGGCTCCACTTCTGTAGGTGAGGGATTAATCCGCCAGTCACTTCAGCCTGGGATGAAAGAAATGATACCTTATGCGATTGAAAGCGGCTGTCTTATTGAATCATCACGTAAAGATGATGCAAAAAAGGCACATCAGGCAAGCATTGTCAACGGCGTTATGGTATTGAAACGATATGATATCTATGAAAACACCTATAGATGTGCGAATAAGACAACCAAAAACTTCACAATATATCTTGACCAGCCACGTTGGACCGATGCATCCTTGATGGAACCTGCCAAATTTGAAGAAGAGTTACCCGGTTATTATCGCTTTAAGTTTGATTTGCCTGCTAATAAAATAACCGAATTTAAAGTCATTCAACGCAAAGAAGTCAGTTCATCAATCTATATTCAAAATCTCAAACTCGATGACATTAAGTTCTATCTCAAGGAACCCTATTTGAGCAAAACAACTAAACAATTCCTGACTGAACTGACAAAACTGATGAACGACATAAGCGAACAAGAACGTGTTGTTAATGAATCCAAACTGGAAATGGAAAAATTAGCCAAGGACCAGGAGCGTTATCGCGAAAATATGAAGATTCTTAATGTGAATAATCCCAAAGAAAGTGAAAAACGCGCTGAATATCTGGAAAGACTTACCGGTGTAGAAAAACGGATGGAGACATTGGAACAAAACATCCGTGAAGCCAACGAGAAAACAAGACAGATACGGTCTCAGATTGCTCAAAAAATACAAAGTTACACAGAAGAATAGTAATTCTTGAAACTATTGAAAATATATAAATTTTTGTATATTTTTCTTGCAATATGTTTTTTATATGATATGATAATAAATATAGATATCTATGGAATATGATGCTATTATTAGCGAACAGAACCGTAGTATTATAACTTAATTAAAACAGGGTATCTATCCCGCCCATATCATCCTGTTGGGAGACCCACTGGGAATTATATGGGGAATAAGTAAGGAGAAACAAGAATGGGGAACACGAAACTGTATGTGGGTAATCTGAACTATCAGACATCAGAAGAGATGATCAAAACTGCTTTTGGTGCCCACGGTAATGTCGTTTCCGTTACCATTATTCATGGTAAAGGATTCGGATTTGTGGAAATGGGTTCGGAAGCAGAAGCTCTAAAGGCTAAGGAAGGAATGAACAATGCTGATTTGGATGGCCGCAAAATCCGCGTTGACGAAGCACGTCCGAGACAAGAAGGCGGACCAAGGGGCGGTGGTGGCGGATACAGCGGTGGATACAAGGGAAACAGAGAAAGATATTAATAGCACTTTGATAATTCACCAACTAATAAATAAAGGGTAGAGAATAAAATCTCTACCCTTTTTTATTAAGAAAGCATCATCTCAGAAGTAGGCTTAGGCATTACATTATAACAAATATATAAGGTTTTGTAATAAATCATCCTAATCCCGATAGCCCAACCAAAAAAATAAGGAAAATACGCAATAATTTTGTTAATATTAAAATAGTTTTTATTGACCCCGTTAGAAATGTTATATATATGTAGCATAGTATAACATAAAGTTCAAACCGTTTTACGTTTATTGCCAGTTTGAGCGTAGCGAATTACTGGCAGTTATCCCGACGCCTTTGGCGAGCCACCACAGGGGCACTGTGTGCCTCGCCCCGAAGGGCGGGAGCAAAGCGAGGGGTTATTTATTATGGCAAAATATTCATATGAGGGATTTGACCGCGCCGGTAAGAAAATCAGCGGGGAAATAGAAGCTTCATCTTCTCAGGAAGCAAATAACCGGATTAGAAAGATGGGTTATTTCCCATCAAGTATCAAAGAAAAAACATCAGGGGCAATTCCAAGTAAAACGGCACTGCAGAAAAAAAGGTTTTATATCACCGGTGTAAGCAAAAAATCTCTCACCCAATTTACGGTCCAGTTAGCAACACTTCAAAATGCCGGATTACCGATATTACGAAGTTTAAAGATTCTTTCCGACCAACAAAAACCATCAAAATTGAAAGATGTTATTACTGATGTATCTGCGGATGTTGAAGGAGGTAATTCGTTATCTGAATCCTTATCAAAACATCCCGGCACTTTTGATCGTCTTTATGTAAATATGATTAAGGCTGGTGAATCAGGCGGTGTCCTGGATACGGTGCTTATGAGACTGGCAACATTTATGGAAAAATCACAGGCATTGAAGCGAAAAATCATTGGCGCTTTAACCTACCCGGCCGTTGTCATTCTTTTTGCAGGCCTAGTTCTCACGCTAGTTATGACCTGGGTAGTTCCTCAATTCCAGAAAATATTTGAAGGAATGGACATTGGTGGAGGACTACCCTATCAAACAAAATTATTGTTTAACATCGGTAACTTCATTTCAAATTGGTGGTTCCTTATTCCTGTTATCATAATATTGGGCTACTTTGGGTTTATGGCTGTTGCTCGTTCTCCGCGCGGACGTATTGTTGTTGATAAAATAAAATTACGGCTACCACTATTTGGTATGCTATATCGTAAAGGCGCAATTGCCCGTTTTTCCAGAACATTCGGAACATTACTCAGCAGCGGCGTCCCGATTTTAGAAGCACTAACCATCGTCAAAAACACTGTCGATAACGAGGTTGTCGCTGAAGCCGTTCAGCATGTCCACGATAGTATCCGTGAAGGTGAAAGTATTGTAGGTCCTCTTTCAGAATGCAATGTCTTTGATTTGATGGTTATTAATATGATAGAAGTCGGTGAAGAAAGCGGTGAAATAGATAAGATGCTTCATAAGATTGCTGATACTTATGAAACAGAAATTGACGCCCTGGTTTCATCACTGACCAGTATTATGGAGCCGGTTATCATCGTCATTCTGGGTGTCGGAGTTGGATTTATTGTCTTCAGCCTATTTTCACCGTTAATCGCTATGATGCAACAATTAGGCGCAGCAAGATAACAAAAATGTCTTTACGATATAAAATATTATTGGCTCTCGCAGCCGTAATGATACTTATCCTCGGCATATTAACATTCCACCTATGGATAACTGCCTGGGGA
>JAZDFP010000033.1:0-7121 GCA_043807745.1 Planctomycetota bacterium | reverse complement strand
TTTATCAGGATTATTCTTGCAGAATTGGACTACTTCAAGACTTTTCCACCAGATGTTAAATTCTTCTAATGATTTGAATGTTGGTATCCTTAACTGGTCTTTAGACATATGAATAATTTATGGTTACGAAAACACATTTCTTATTTAGTGGTATTTTACCTAATAAATAATTAGAGTCAATGATAATCTTGAATAAACTGGCTGGATTATTTCTGATTTTGCGGAATATTTCTTTGGAAATCGGGGTAGGTCTGCGGTGTAATATTTAGATGGATAAGCTAACTCTTTTTATACCGGACGACCAGTTGCCTGGCGGCTTTGACTTCGTCTAACCTGCCGACCGGCGTGGTCTGCGGTGCTGATTTGACTAATTCAGGATTGGTTTCTGCCTCTTTAGCAATGTCTATCATTGTTTGAATAAAGGCATCCAATGTCTCTTTGCTTTCGGTTTCGGTCGGTTCTATCATCAATGCTTCGTGGACAATCAGCGGGAAATATATTGTGGGCGGATGGTATCCGTAATCTAACAATCGCTTAGCAATATCCAGTGTTCTGACGCCATACTTCTTTAATTGATTGGTTCCATCTAAAACACATTCGTGCATACAATGACGGTCATAAGTAAGATGGTAGTATGATTTGAGTTGAGCCATAATGTAATTGGCATTCAAGACCGCCATTTCACTGGCTTTCTTTAAGCCGTCAGGTCCCATCATTCTTATATAGACATAAGCCCTGATTAGGACGGCGATATTGCCGTAGAATCCCTTGACCTGCCCTATTGAATCAGGACGATTGTAATCAAGGGTATAGAATTCTTCAGTGTCGGTCAGTTCATTGTGATAATGGATGGCTTCTTTAGCAATCACCGGCACAGGGAGATAGGAAGCGAGTTTGGCACAGACGGCAACCGGACCTGCGCCCGGTCCCCCACCACCGTGCGGTGTGGAAAATGTTTTGTGGAGATTAAAGTGCAGGACGTCCACCCCGACCAACGATGGTTTGGTAATACCCATAATAGAATTAAGATTAGCGCCGTCCATATAGATAAAGGCGCCTGCCTGATGGACGATGTCGCAGATTTCCTTTATATGTTCGTCAAATAAGCCCAGGGTATTGGGAATGGTCAGCATCAATGCGGCGGTTTGATTGTCTATCTTTGATTTAAGGTCGGCAATATCCACATTGCCGCGGTTGTCGGATTTTATTTCAACGGCGTGGAAACCGCAGAGTGCTCCTGAAGCCGGATTCGTGCCGTGGGCAGAATCGGGTATCAATACCTTGGTCCTGTTATCTTTATGTGTCTTGAAATATTTATGGATAATTTTGAGGCCGGTGAATTCGCCGTGCGCTCCGGCCGCAGGTTGCAACGTGATACTATCCAATCCCGAAATCTCCTTGAGGTATTCACCTAACTCATACATTATTTTGAGAATGCCCTGTGCCGTACCTTCGGTTTGATATGGATGCAATTGGGCAAAACCGTCAAGGTTGCAGAGATTCTCATTTATCTTGGGGTTATATTTCATCGTGCAGGAACCTAATGGATAGAATGTATTGTCAATGCCGACATTTTTCATGGAAAGATTGGTGTAATGGCGCACTAATGTCAATTCGTCCACTTCGGGTAATTGAGGCGGTTTTTCCCTGATATACTGGGCAGGAATCAATTGGGTAATCTCAATAGAAGGCGTATCTAATTGAGGAATAGAGCATCCGCTCCGTCCGCTCCGGGACTGCTCAAATATAAGTTTGGTGTCTGAATAATTCATATAATTAAAACCACAGATGGACACAGATTTTATCTGTGTCTATCTTACATAACTGAGGGTTCGGGGGCGTACCTTACGGTATTCTATCAATGAAAATCCCGTAGGGAAAACACCCCGACGACCACTCATTTACTTCTTAATCACCAATTCCAGAACCGTATCCTGATTTTCCGTTATGGTAAAACTGAATTGGCTGTCCAGATAACCCTCTTTTTTCAGGATTCCGGTATATTCGCCGGCCGCGATGTTCTTGCGCTCGTATGCGCCGCTCTTGTCGGTTATGGCCACTGAACCAAACATTGCTGCACGTATAAAAATGCTATCTAATATCGCCCCTGTATTAGTTTTTATGACGATATTTACTTTATCAGCCGGATTACTTGCTTCGTCTTTAACCTTTAAGCTGAGGGTCCCGCCCTGGGTCAGGACAAAATCCAAAGTGGTTTCAGATTCGTCCGTAACAGAGACCTCATTAGATGCATAAGCAAATCCCTTGCAGACAGCCGTAATCCTGTATTTGCCGCCATTGATATTCTTTATCTGATACAATCCTTCTGCATTTGAGGCATTTGATGCACCCGTTCCTTCAAAATCCAGGAGAGGCATATTGATATCAAGATTTTCTATGCTGAAAGCCACATTAGCAACCGGGGCTCCGGTTTGGTTGGTAACCTTACCTTTAATAGAACCGCCACCGGATAGGTTTATTATCAGATTTTCAATACTATTCTGGACTATTTTAACCTCCTGGAAATGGGTGGCATAATTATCGGCTACCACCTCAATAACAAAATCGCCATCTACGAGATTTTCCATAGTAAAATTGCCGTCCTTATCGGTCTCGGTCCCGCCCACTACCATATTCATCAATGCCTGGAAGCCGGATAATTCTTCATTGGTCTTCTTAAGTATAATTATACTGGCATTATCCAGCGGTGTCTGGGTTTGCTTATCCAGAACCCTGCCCTTGATATGTAACGTAGCGACTATAATATCAAACCTGAATTCGGGTTGGTTGGGTACGGTGATTTCGCCGTATTTTACTTCATCTCCCAGAATAAAGTATTTGCCCGCTTTTAATTCCACTGAATAACTACCGTCTTCAGATGTCATTGCTTCGGCCGGCGTAAAACTAGCCATATTGACTTCAATAAATATTATTTCTTCTTTGGCAACCGGTAAACCACCCTTCAGGAATTTGCCGGATACCTTACACAATGACTGCTTGACTTTATCAAAGATTATCTCACAGGTAACGGTTTCATCTGATTTTATCTCCACCTCTTTCTGATAATTATCAAAGTCAGGCAATCCGAAGGATAAAGTCGCCTCATCTAAAACAAACAATTTATATTTACCCGGAGCAACACCGTTGATTTCAAATTGTCCGCTGTCTCCGGTACGTGCATCTAATGGGGTCAACCAGCCTTCTCTTATTGATGCCATATCTGCCAAACTCTTAATTTGAGCCGGTAAGCCCATAATATTTTTCTTGCCTAATGGTTGCCCGGCAGAGTTCTTGACAACACCCTTGATACACCCGCCTTTGACTAATAATATCTCCAATCCGAGAACGTCGATGCTTTTCAATGACACCATGGTTGAAGAGACGATGTAGTTGCCGGAGCGCACGCTCAGATGATAATCGGTGTTGGCCATCAGGCCATCTAAAGTAAAAGCGCCGGCGGAATCGGTTGTAGCGTTACTGCTGCAATAGTCACCCCCGATATTTCCATAACAGTAAACATTGGCTTTATCAATGGGTGTCCTGGTCGCGCTATCCAATACCAATCCGGTTATTTTATAGGTCGGTCCGCCCGGCATCAGTTCAATGATGATGCCTGAGGTAGTTTTACTGGCAATTACTTCTATGTCACGGTAAGTGGCTTTCTCATATTTCTTCTTTTGCGGATTAACCTCTATGTAATACTTCCCCGGCTTAAGGTTCTCAATAGTAAATGTGCCATCGTTATCCAGATTAGCATAATAACTGCTTCTGCTTGAAAACCTACGGCCTTTGGTGTCTGAATCGCCCTTATCCTCGTAGCACGAAATATAGATATCTTTTTCCACAACAGGCATTCCGGTTGTTTTATCAATTATCTTGCCTTCAATCTTGCCGCCCTTAGACAATATGAAATCTACATCCTTGGTGTTTATATTGATATTCTCTTTCGACTGGGAAATATAATCGCCTGATTGAATTTCAACTGTATAAGACGCTTCCTTTAACCCGGAAATCCGATACTGGCCATTCTCATCAGTATAACCATAGCCACGTTCCATGGATGTCCTATTTAGATATGCCGAAATACTAATTCTTTCTACAGGTTTATTATCTTCATCTGTAACTTTACCAGAGATATAACCGCCTAATTCCAGTTCTATGACAATACCGGTAACGGAATTGGCATCTTTTATAGTTACTTCAGCCGATTCAGCCGGAATATAATCCTGGTCTCTGGCATCTACCTTAATAACGTATGCGCCGTCCTTTAACCCTACCAGAAAGAACTTACCGTCATTATCAGTGTAATCTCCAAAACTGTAGATGGAGTAGTTGAAATCGTCCTTGCCACTTGGCTGAAAATTGACATGACTTCTTACTATCGGTTTCCTTGTGGATTTATCTAAAACCACGCCTTCTACGGTTCCGCCTTTCTCCAGTTCAATCACAACACCGGTAACAGTATTGGCGTCTTTTATGGTTATTTCATTAGATTCTTTCGGGGCATAATTTTGACCATTAGCATTGATCAAAACTGTATAAACACCATTCTCTAATCCACCCACAACAAAACTACCATCATCTTGAGAAAATGATTCAGTGTAACCGCCAAAATAACCATGTGAATGACTCTCATCTTGTTTCTTATTATAAGACAAATTACAACCCTTTACCGGCTGTTTAGTAACCTTATCAACAACCATACCTTCTATAGAACCGCCCTTCTCCAATTCAAATGTGATACCCTTAGTGGTTTCTCCGGCAATTACCTTAACATCCTCCTTGCGTTCTGCCTTCTTATAGCAACCTTTATTAATTGAATACACTTGTATCCAGTAATTACCGGCCGGAAGCCCTTTGAGCAGAAAACTACCGTTCTCGGTTGTGGAAATATCCCAATTTTGCGATTCTGAACTCATACTGGTTTTCTTCCAGTATGCCTGTATTTTTATTTCATCCTGTTTGACCGGGTTCTTGGTGATTTTGTCAATAACCCGAACCTCCATCCGGCCGCCTGCTTTCAGGACGAAATCCACATTGGAGGAATTGAGTTGCGCCGTTCTATATTCAACGCTGACATAATCTGTGGCTTTGGCGGATACATAGCAGGATGGAGCGCTCAAGCCCCAGACCTCGTATTTGCCGTTCTCATCGGTCTTTGCCGAACGAAGGACCCCAACATCCTTATCTCGCGCTGATATTTCAACATTCTTGATAGGTTTGTTTCCTTCATCTGTAACCTTGCCTGATATAAAACCGCCTTTCTTGAGTTGGATATTCAATTGAACATCTTTATTGCTATCTATAATCTCGGCATTTTCTATGGCCAGTTGATAACCGTTGTAATCAGCATAAATAGTATATTTTCCATGCGACAATACAGGTGTTCTATATTCACCATTGATATTAGTTAAAATCGGCTCTTTCTCCTTCTTATCACTCATTCTCTGGATAGATGAACTGGATGTTGTGGAAGTGACTACAACAAAGATATTGGCTAAGGAAACAGGATTACTATTCGCATCTATAACAATGCCAAAAATAATTGGATGTGCTTCTGATTTGGAGACCGGCTGGACGGGCTCTATGGGCTTATGCTCCGGAACATCATTCTTTACCTGAATCGAAGATTGCGCTGTGGCTGTTATGGCATCTCTGCCTTGTTTAACATCCAGCGCCTTACTGATTTTATTGCGTTGGGTAATTATCACGGCAATAGTAATCAACGTCAGAGCAACCACAATAATCATCCACTTCAAAAGACCTGATGATTTATTCATAAATCATTTCCTCATTCGTTATCTATGCCTGATTAAATAATTCATAAAACACGGATACACAGACTTTTTAGTTTGTAAGGTCTATTGAGTTCGTAGAATTTGTAGAGTTTCATCTTGGTAACTCTAAGGACTCCATGAACTTAATGAACTCTATAAACTGTTAACGTGGTTATTATCCTTTTAATATCTTAACTAATTTATCTATTTCATCTTTTGTATTCATTTCGGTAACACAAAAGAGGATGGCATTTTTCAATTCAGGATAGAAACGGTTTAATACCAAGCCGCCGATAATGCCGCTCTTTAATAGTTTTTTATTTACCATTTCGGGGTTTTCACACTGGATTACGAATTCATTAAAGAACGGCTGCTGGTATAATAATTTAAATCCTTTAAGGCGGTATATTTTATCAACCGCGTAATGCGCCTTTTGGAGACAGAGATAAGAAACGTTGTTAAATCCTTCTTTACCCAAAGCGGCAAGATAAATCGTGGCGCGGATAGCACAGAGCGCCTGATTGGAGCATATATTGGAAGTCGCCTTTTCCCGCCTGATATGCTGTTCACGGGTGGAAAGCGTCAGGACAAAACCGCGTCTGCCTTTGTTATCAGTGGTTTCACCGACTATCCGGCCCGGCATCTTGCGGATAAATTCCATCCTGGTGGCTAAAAATCCCAGATGAGGACCGCCGAAACTCATCCTGTTGCCTAATGGCTGCCCGTCACCGACAACGATATCCACGCCGTAACTGCCGGGTGATTTTAATATTCCCAATGAAATAGGATTGACGACTGCAATTACAAGAGTATTTTCGTATTTACGGACAAGTTCCATAATATCATCAACAGGTTCAATGGCTCCCAAGAAATTCGGGGATTGGTAAGCCACGCAGGCAGTATTATTATCCAGCGCTTTTTCCAGCGTTTGAAGCGATGTAACGCCATTAGAGAAATCCATTTCAACGATATTGATGTCCAAATCATCAAGCCAGGTTTTGAGCGTGGCGCGGTATTCGGGATAAATGGCGCGGGATATAATGACTTTTTTCTTGCCGCTGAAGTGCAATGCCATTAAGACGGCTTCTGCCAAAGCAGTTGCGCCGTCGTAAAGAGATGCATTGGAAACTTCCATACCTGTTAATTCGCACATCATTGTCTGATATTCAAAGAAGGTAGTCAAAACGCCCTGGCTGGTTTCAGGCTGGTAAGGCGTATAAGCGGTATAAAACTCGCTACGATTGGCAAGATGGTCAACTACGGCCGGTATAAAATGATTATAACAACCGCCTCCTAAAAAGGATGGCATTTTATTAGAATGACTATTTTGTGCGGCTAATTCAG
>JAZDFP010000032.1:0-2454 GCA_043807745.1 Planctomycetota bacterium | reverse complement strand
AACACATGGAGTTCGGCTCGAAACACACGGAGTTCGGGATTATTAGTTGTTCTTCACTAATATTACGAAGGACAATGTAAATCCCCTTTGTTTAAGGGGGAATAGGAGGTAGTTATGGGTATTACAACCAGTCCGTTTGGAAGACCTCGTCTGAGCAACGACAATTTTTCCAACGCCCAGGGGGTTTATGTCAATGGCGTGGTGGCCAATGCCGTGGCTTGGGGCATATCGGCTCCGGCCGTGGCCGCGCTGGTGGCGAGACGCGCCGAGTATGAGCCGCTCTACCTGAAATCACAGGATAAAAACACCCGGACCAAGAACGATGTAGTGGCACACCGACGTTGCCGTAAAATCTACGAAAAGGAACTGAGGGATTTCCATAACGAGTGGATTGACGGTAACAGCAGTATCCCGGTTCAGGACAAGTTGATTCTGGGCGGCCGGGAAAAGGATATTGAACCGACCCCGCGCGGTAAGATTGAACTGGTGCCTTACATCTTCCTGAAAGCCCTGGGCGGCGGCGTGATTGAGGTCCGCTCCCAAACCGAAAAGGATGCGACCCGGGTCAGTATGCATAAATTAGCAGACGGGATTGAATGCCGGTGGCTGCTCGTTCCCAAGGGCGAGATGCCGCCTGAAGGTTATGAGGACGCCAAAAAAACCGTGGTATCCAGAAAGGCACGGTTTACCATTGACTGCGGCGACAAGAATGCCGGAGACAGTTTCTACGGATTCTTCCGCTGGGTCAACACCAGCATCCCGGCAAACTCCGGGCTCTGGACCAAGGCTCTCAAAGTGGTGATTGCTTAGTAAATTAATTAACCACAGTGCGGCAGTTCTGCCTCGCCAAAGCGGGGCAGATTACTGCCGACTATAGCTTCCTGTTCTCCTGATTTTCTTATAGAGATATTTTTTTAATCTGTGTAATCTGTGGCTATTTTTCTTGACAAGTTGTAACATCTCTATTTTATTATCCACATTATGAAAAATTTAGAAAATAAAGGTGCCATAGTAACAGGCGGTAGTGTAGGTATCGGTGCGGCGATAGCATTGGATTTGGCGCGCAACGGCGCTAACGTTGCTATCAATTACCGCAAACACGCTGATGAGGCAAATAAAATCGTTGATGAAATAAAAAAGATGGGACAGAAAGGTCTGGCAGTCCAGGCTGACGTGTCAAATTATGTTGATGCCGATAAGATGGTCCAGGCGGCATTGAAGGAATTCGGGAGTCTGGATATACTGGTTAATAACGCCGGTATCAACCAGGATGCGGTCATCTGGAAAATGACACCGGAACAGTGGACCAGCGTAATGGATATTAACCTGAAAGGCTGTTTTAATTATATCAGGGCGATTGCCGGTATTTTCAAGACCCAGAACCATGGTAAGATAGTTAATATCACTTCAATCAACGGAATCAGGGGCAAATTCGGTCAGTCAAATTATTCGGCATCAAAGGCAGGTATCATCGGCTTGACCAAATCAGTCGCTCGTGAATTAGGTAAATTCAGTGTCAATGTCAATGCCGTAGCGCCCGGTTTAATTGAGACCGATATGGTCATCAATGCTCCTGAAGATGTCAAGCAGAAGGCACTGGCTGAAATCGTGCTGGGCAGAATCGGTAAGCCTGAAGAGGTTGCCTGGGTGGTTAGTTTCCTCTGCTCCGAAAATGCGCGGCATCTGACCGGCGAAGTAATCAAAGTCGATGGAGGGCAGTATATTTAGAGCATGTAACAAAATGAATGCGTAAATAATATCAACGAGGGTAAACCTCGTTGTCTACCCAGAAAATTAGGTAGACAACGACCTTTATGGTCGTTGAGGACTCTTTTTGTTAGACGCTCTTAATTTCTATATTCCTTAAAAATAGTCAGGAGTAAATAATGGATTTAAAACATGTTGAGGGAAATAAAAAGAAAGATGTCAGGTTATACGCTTTGAGCACCTGTGTATGGTGCGGAAAGACTAAGGAATTTTTAAATAAGATGGATGTTGATTATTATTACATAGATGTGGATGGCTTGCAAGGTAAGGAGCGTCAGGAAGTGGTTAATGAGATTATGCGGTTTAATCCACAATGCTCATTCCCGACTATTGTTGTGAATAAAACTAAAGCCATTGTCGGTTATAAGGAAGACGAAATGAAAATGGCTTTAGGTCTATAGATTTTTATAAAGATGAAGGATAATATTAAGGTTAGTGACGAGATAGTTCAGGATGTATATATCAAACTAAAAAACGATGCGGAGAAATTCGGATATTATCTTAATCCTGATATTGAATTCACCAAGGCTTTAATTACGGGATTACTTATTAACGAAAGGAGATATGGTTATTGGGCTTGTCCCTGCAGGTTGGCATCAGGCGATAAGGTAAAAGATATTGACATTATATGCCCCTGTGATTATCGTGATAAAGACTTAAATGAATACGGGGCGTGTTATTGTGCGC
>JAZDFP010000031.1:0-3163 GCA_043807745.1 Planctomycetota bacterium | reverse complement strand
TGACCTTACCCGCGGGCGACGGCGAGAAGAAGATTTTTGTCAGGTTTAAGGACGCCGCAGGAAATTGGTCAGTGCCGGTTTTCGCGGTAATTATTTTGGATACAAGTTCACCGGCAGTAAAACTCTTATCGCCTTTAGAAGGAAGCATAATTACAGGTAGAGATGAATAATCCCGGATTTTAGAATTCTGTAGGGACAGGTTTGTAACCTGTCCGTTAAAAGATAAAATATGAAGATATTACAAAGATGTTTAATCAAGCCGCAGAGAGATATCGCAAAAATATCGAAGAAATTTTTGCGATATCTTACAACGCGGGGTTATGTAGGAAAGAAACCGCGGGCTTTAGCCCGCGGAATTTCATCTTTGGCGATGTTGGCAGTCTCATTGTTTATGGCTTGTATTATGCCGGCTTATTCGCAGCAGCAATCCGCCTATCTAATTGTGCATTGCCATAATCCCGAAGGAAAAGAGATTGCCAGTGTCCAGGGGATGCAATCTAATTGTGTGCGCATATACAATGATGATGCGCAAATCGGTTCTGGCGTTTCTACTGTCAATGGCCATAACAAGCCGATAACTATCAGCGCAGGCCAGCATACGATTAAAGCCGAATTTAACGGTATGACCAAACAAGAAACTGTGACGCTCACCCCCGATGAGACAAAGACAGTAACATTTACCTTTGAGCGGGAAGAAGTTGATCTTAATCAAATATTAAACAAACAGATTTCCGGTTCTGTTTCAGTATCACATGAGGTATGGTATGATGGATGGGGTTATTCTCAACTTAATTTAGTTTTTGGAGAAAGTTCTTCTCCAGGCTACTGGAGAGAAGAGTGGCGTCATGGACACGTCTACATAGGATGGGAGTATCATACTATAGTTCATGGGGAATTAACTGAACCCTGGTGGGATTTAAAACATTGGACAGCGGGATTTAAGGTTAATTGTACATTTGATTGTAATGATATATTTGGCGACCCCCAAACATTTACTTTGAATGCGAATTATTCAGCTGTCCTTACTCCGGATTCTTTTAGCGGAGATTTCAGTTATTCTCATAATGGGGTTGAGCATGTTTGGGAAGGAAATCACATAATCGTCATTCGTGTAGATGCGAGTATTGGATTCCCGCAAGACGGTATAAATTTATCTGCCGCAAGTTTTTTGAATTCTAATTTCCAAGAATGGTATAGTCAGGGAATTATCCCTGATTATTCGGGAAATTATGCTGTTGTAAAATTACTTAACTCTAAAGACTGGTATGTGGGTGACGGCGCAACGATAATACCAGGTACTGGGGCTAAACCAGGATATTGTTTTAACGAAATTTCCGTCAATCCTTCTCGACCGTATGATTTTTTACAAATTCAATCTGCGCAATCTCTTCCCTTTAAGAATTCAATTTTCACAGGATTTAAAGTCTCCTCTATTCCTTATGACCTTACCGGCACGGCAATTGGCGATGAAGAAATACCAAATCTTAACCCCCAGGCGGAGATTATTTCGATCAGCCCAAATCCTGTTGAACTGGGCGGGACAATTACCTTCCGGGGAACAGGCAGAGATTCTGATGGGACAGTAGTTGGCTATAATTGGCGTTCTTCTTTAGATGGGCAGATAAGCGAACAGGCTTCGTTTAGCAGTTTAAATCTTTCTAAAGGGACACATACGATATATTTTAAGGTTAAGGATAATGAAGGTGCCTGGTCAGACGAGGTAAGCCAGAGTCTGGTGGTCAGCGCAACGGATAGTTCGTCGGATACAGGGCACGGCAAAAACAGAAATGATGATGAAAACGACGTAGGCGAACCGGTGAATATTGTCAACGGTAATATGTATACTATTAAGCAGGACATCTCTCTTCCCGGCCGCGGATTAGGATTTAATTTCCAGCGCTGCTATAACAGCCAAAAAGCTTATTTAGGCCCGCTGGGATATGGCTGGACACATAGCTATAACGTCTTTTTAGAGGTTTTAGAGTTAGGGGATAAGAAGATTCGGATTACACAGGAAGATGGCCGGGCAATTTATTTTATCAAACAGCCGGACGGTTCATTTGCCGCGCCAAAAGGTGAATATTCCCGGCTGACCAAGGAAAGTAAGGGGTATATTTGGAGATTAAAAAACGGGGTTAAATATTACTTTAACTTTGATTTTTATGACAATGACCTTTCCGAAAAACCCGCCTCGGTTATGAGAGATATCTATTACATAAACATACCGGTGAGTATAATTGAGGACCGTAATCATAACCAAATCCGCTTAACCTACAAGGCCTATAATAATCTGATTTCCATTACTGACAGCGCGGGCAGAAAAATAACCTTTTCTTATACCGGCGGCCGCTTATCGCGGATTACTGACCCTGCGGGTAACACGCTAAAGTATAACTATGACGCGTCAGGTAATCTTATTCAGGTAACGGATTTAAGGGGAGAAACCACGGCTTATGAATACGATACCAATCACAATCTCAGCAGAATCATTGGCCCTAATGGCCATAGTGTTTACTTTGAATATGACGGCCAGGATAGATGTATTGTCAACTATTATGATAACAATACCTTGAGATGCGATATTTCCTATGACCCGGATAATCGAAAAACCACGATTACGGATTCCCGCGGCGCCCAGACAACGAAGACATATAATGCAGACGGATTGGTCACCCAAGTTCAGGAAGCGGATGGAAACAGCAGGTATTACACCTGGGACGCGGATTATAACCGCACCGCGATAAAAGATAAGAACGGCAATCGGACACTGATGAGCTATGATTCTCTGGGCAATCTGCTGAGCATAACCGACGCCCGGAATAACACCACCGCGTTTGAATATGAGCCGGACTATAGTTTTATTTCCCGTGCCACTGACTGCCAGGGAAATACCACTACCTCCACTTACGATAGTAACGGCAACCTGATTTGCCTGACTAATGCCTTAGGCGATGAAACGCGGTATGCTTACAATAACTCTGGACAGCTAATCAATGTAGAAGATGCCCAGTCACATACTATGGGTTATGACTATGATTCGTCAGGGAATCTAATCTTAACCACAGACGCCATAGGAAACCAGACGCGTTCAAACTATGATATATTAGGCAGGTGTATTTCCGTTACTGACGCGCGAGGCAATACCACTAACTATGAATATGAT
>JAZDFP010000030.1:0-4021 GCA_043807745.1 Planctomycetota bacterium | reverse complement strand
TCCACCAGAGTGGATTATAAACATCGCTTCTATATTCATTGCGTTCTATATCATAAGCCCAATAGTCCATAGCAAACATAGCAGAACCAGAATTTAAATTCTCGGTTTTAACCCAACCTTCTAATATGATGTCAGAAAATTTGAGTTTGGGGAAAACACTCTGCTGGAATCCTCCTCTCCGATTTACGTCATTAATCTCAATTACAGCGCCTTTAGAATTATTTCTTCCTGCGCCACCAATAATTTTCATTGACGAGCCAATTTCTTCCCAGATATCAGCTGCATCCGCGGATTCAAAATCTCCTGCTTCGCATATATTAATCGGCTCTAGAAGGATTCTCACTGGGTAATTTTTACTTCTTCTAACTAAATCCGCCTCTGAAGGAATTCCCTCGCAACAACCATAAAGTATAATAATGAATATAATGAGTAACCACTTTTTCATTTTTCTCTCCATCTCAATTCCGGTGACACAATAACTATTATTCCAAGTTAATCATTCCATAATAAAATTAATAGTCCACATAATTAAATTAAACAACAGGATTTAACGGATTTATCAGATTAGAATTATCCGTTTAATCAGTTTAATCCCGTTGTTATCTTTGAAATTCCATACAATAAATCACCTGTAATATAGACTAATCGCCAAATCAGCTATAAATAACACCAATGAAAGAATTATCAAAATGGTATTTATCCTGTGATATGTCTTAGAATTATCCTGATTAATATTTCTAATCTTTTCACTCCTTAATGCAACCGCAGTAATCAATTTACCATCAGTTGATTCAGCCAGATATCTCAGGAATACAATAACCGGCTTAAATTTCTGCCATACTTTTGGATATTGCATAACTACCGGAATCTTACTGATTAATTGTCTGTTATTATCACTTTCAGAGAATACTGAGATTATAAAATCGTCTTTATTGTTAGCACCTAATATTACTTCATATTTACCTACGGCTATTTGCGGAATCTTAACGGGTATAATATTAGTGCTGATGGTAGTAAAGAGCGGTTCAATCTGAGCAAAGAGATTGAGTGAATCAGTCGGTATATCTATTGTCAATTTTATTGCTCCGTTAGACAATTGCTCGATTGCGACCTTGGTTGGTGTATTTTCTTTAGATAGTGCAGTAGTAATATATCTTAATCCTTGAGTTACTAATTGTGCCAAACTCCCCCATTTTCCCCACTCCCCCATCCATTTTGAATCAAGAGAGGTATTCAGCACCATCGCCTTACCTAATCCGTAATTCCAATCAGCAATAAGGACTTCCTTGTCTTTTGAGACTGAGGCAACCAGACGGGCGTTTGGTTTTAATGTGGTCCTATTATATCCTGAGATGGGCGGAAGATTATCAATACCTTTCAGGATATCCTCTCTGATGTGTGCCTGAACAGGCAGACTATCAGTCTCGCGATAGAATTCCTTGCTTACAGACAAATCCTGACGCAGGTTTTTAGTTAATTCATCCGTCTCTTTACCGTTAAGCCGATAGACTTTACCCAGCGTCTCATTCTTAGTTAATGCGTTTAATGTTTGCTCATTAATATTTTCACCTGTGGCTATAACAGAAATAGTTATATTATTCTGCTTAAGTTTCTCTGCCGTTTGGTGAAAACTATCTAATGACTCATTGGTTGTGCTGTGTCCATCTGACAAAAGAATAATATGTTTCTTGGATGACGTAGCAACCTTTGCTGTGCTTCCCAACCCGTTAGAAAGTTCTCTCTTATGTTTTAATTTATCGCTTATATCTTTATCCTCACTAGTGTTCTTTCTAACGGGGTATGACGAGACATTAGTCAATGTCGTGATTGCCTCTTGAATCGGCGGAATAATAGCAGTCGGACCGGTCGGCTTGACATTACGAAGTTTATCATTAAGTTGTGATATGCTTTCTCCCACAGGTTTTAAGGGCATAATCGTCTCATAGCCCTGATTAAAAGCAATCACTTCCAATCTATCCGTTTTACTAAGAAGAGACAGTGAATCCTCTAATGCAGTAGATGCTATCTGGAATTTATTCTTGCCTGTTATTCCTGAAGGTTCGTCCATACTGCCTGAGGCATCTAATATAATAACTACGGATAAATCTTCAGGAGGCGTTGCCCAGACAGGCAAAATCTCTTCAAATACTGAATTCTGATAACCACCCAACCCGAAACTGTTTTGTCCTCCGACTACCAATAAACCACCGCCATTTGATACAAATGATTTTATCTCGTTCGGTATGGATTTCAAAGACAGGTTATCAATTATTAAACAATCATATAGTCTGATAAACGGTATTTTATCATCACTTTTAAGATTAGATGCAGAAACTATTTCTATCTCAAAATCCTGATTAGACTTGATAATCCGCGGGATAGTTCGTTGTGATAAGTTTTCCGCATTAGAAAGGTAAAGTATTTTCGGTTTGCCTGTTTTCTGAACGACTGCCCGCCCATAATTATTCTCTGTCGTTATTTCATTTATTCCATGAGCCGCAACCTTTATTTCATAATGCATAATCGGCTCAGTTTGTGGCGGTAAAGTAATCACGACAGAGTTGTCCTGATTCGCAAGCAAAGTAATTTTCCTGATTTCCTTAATCAGTTTGCCGGCACGTTGCACCTGAATATCGGCAGTGGTATTATTAGTGCTTGAAATACGACATTTTAATTCTATAGGCTGATTCTCTCGGACTATTTTAGGCATCTCTAAATAGGTTATCTTGATGTCCTGCACCTCTTTAGGTCCTATAGGAATGGTGTAAAGAGTGATATTTTCCTGTTTGAGAATAGGCATAACCTTTTTAGCATCGCCTTCGGTCTCGTTGCCATCACTGAATAGGAATATCTGTTTATAATAACCTGATGGAAATAACCCTTGTGCCAATAAAAGGGCGCTTTCTATATTAGTCCCATATATTTTACTTGATTCTGACTGTTCCAGAAACATTGTTAAGTCAACTTTGTTAGTTTTAACAGGCGAATGACATTGGACGAGTCCTCCTGCAAAGCGAATTATTCCCACCATATCACTATTATCAAGATGTTTAATATCCTCCTTAATAACCCCTATCAGTTTTCCCGCATCAAGAAAGATACTCTGTGTATCATCAATTATATAGATTCTGCAGAGGTTCTGGGGCGGTGTTTTTATCTGAAAGCCGGCCACTATAAGAACGAGTAAAATAATTATAAGTGCACGTAGACCGAATGAGACGAGATTCTTCGGTTTAGTAAAATAATACAACACCACTATCAACAATGGAATCAGCAATAAAAGTAATGGCAACTCGAATCTAAACATACGTTAAAGAGTTAAGTCCGGTAGACAACGACCTTTACGGTCGTTGATACTCCTCAAAACAAATCCCACCTGAATATTTATAAGATGTAAAGGCATCCGCTATATTTTTACGGACCGGGTTTTCTAAAATATATTTTGCCTGTTTGTGAATATCTTCGTCTCGTCTCAGAATATGGTCATAAAACCTATCTTGCCATAATTGTTGTGTGTTATATTGTTCTCCTAATTCAAAGGAAGTCTTACTCTTAAAATAACGGATAATATCTAATGCATTATATCTATCATCACTTAGTCCGAATAACCAATGAAGATGGTTAGGCATCAAGCAATAAGCATAATTCTCCATAGCATATTTAACCGCACTATGTTTCAATATTTGAATAATCTTATTAGCCAATCTATTTTTGATTACATCATAATTTCGGTAAAAACACAGTGTTACAGAAATTATTAATGGTCCATGATAAAGATGCTTATCTAATCGTATCCTCTTTCGTTTAGGATATTTCATATATTGTCAACGAGGATAAACCTCGTTGTCTACCCACAAATTCAAATGTTATGAAACACTACATTCTTATATAATTCTTCCCCGGTAATTGTCTAACTAACTTCTTCATCTCTAATGATAATAAAGTAGCCAATATTAATGAAGACGGCAATTTAGTCCGGTCAATTATGTCATCTATATTTAATGATTCAGATGTATGAAGG
>JAZDFP010000029.1:0-3333 GCA_043807745.1 Planctomycetota bacterium | reverse complement strand
GGCGAGATTGTAAACATAGTCGGCGAGATTGCTGGTCGTTTTGAGTTTGACCCAAAGCAAGGCGATGTTAATTTCACGAAAGGCAAAATATCCGTTAACGCGCCGTATGTCGCCGATGGCCAAAAGGCAGTTTTCTATGATAATCAAAATCAACCCGTCTTAACTATTCCGGTGAGCGACAGTTCGTTCTGTAATGACGACGGTATCTGCAATGCCGACCGGGGCGAGGATTCATTGAACTGTCCTAAAGACTGCAAACAATCATTAGCTACTCCGTTACCGACATCAACTTCGTCAACTGGCGGTTCAAACGGACTTTGGTCTGGTGTTCTATATACTTTGGGAGGACTTATCCTTGCCGGTCTCGGCTGGTGGTTGTTCAAAAGACATCATAACTCCAACAATATGACTTTGCCTCCAACTTTACCAACACCGCCCGCTCCTCCTAACCCCAATAATCCCGTATAATGAAAATGATGAAATCAAGGTTTAAATACCTACTTCTCGCCATATTATTGATAGGTGGAGTTTTAGTTTTCCGACACCCAACTAGTGCGGCTGCTTGCCGGTTGTCTACAGCTGCTTGGCAGAAACAATCAATAGTTGTAGGTGAAAGCGTTATTTTAACGATTACTGGTCAGGGCTGTGGCGGACAGACTATCTTTGGAAATATTTATGGTAAGTATGGCCTAGGTAATTTCCAGATAAAGAATATTTCTTTTGCTTTTCCAGCTGGGGCTACCTCGGCCGTTCAGACGGTTATTATTCAACCTCAAGATATTGTTGGAAGAAATAGTGACATTACCGCGTTCTATGAAGTCGAAAATCCCGACAAGTCGGGCAAGGTAACCTCTGGAAATATCACAATTAAAGTTCCAGTTGCCGGAAGTTGCCAATTATCAAGCGCCAAGTGGTCATGGCTATTCTCCGCTCAACCAATTGAGGGGTCTCCAGTTCATCTCGTTGTAACTGGTGCTGGTTGCCCAAGTTATACTGTATCCTTGGAGGTATGGGAACAAGATACTGGTCTAGCTGATGATAAAATTACAACACTTTCTGGCAAATTTAATGCCAGTGGCACAAATGTGGATGTATTATGGAAAGTTGATGGATCGGCAGATGACGATGACTATGGTAGCTATGAATTTTATTATTATGCATCAGCTGATAAGTCAAGAATTAAAAGTTCTAGCTTAAATGCTTCTAGCGGTATTCCCTTAAATTCTAAGTTTGGATGTGTAAATTGTAATGCACCTACCGCCCCCTCAATCTGTAAGTGCGCAGATGGTTACGAGGGAGTAAGGGGGACGTTTGGTACGTGTGAACCTATCTGTAAAGATCACATCGGAGACGCCCATACAGATAAGGTCGGTACTTGTACTACCTGTAGCGGTGGTGGTGGAAAAAAATATTCGTGCAATGCATCTAATGTATGCGTGGAAAACACAAGTGGCACATACACAAATTCTAATTGTGATAATAAGTGTGTTGGTGCTACGCCCCCGAAGAGCTATTCCTTTAGCATTACCAACCCGCTGAAGGGCGGGCCGAATGATTTATTTGATATTATTAATATTGTGACCCAGTGGATTATGCTCATTTCAGTGCCATTGGCGGTGCTTTATATAATGTATGCCGGATTCTTGATGCTAACGGCGGGGCCGACACCGGCAAATTTCCAAAAAGGAATGGGTATTCTAAAATACGTTGTTATTGGTCTCGCGATTATATTTATCGGCAAAGGATTTGTTACTTTGATTATAAGTATCATTCAACTTGGGGGAACCTCATAAATAAATTACTATGAAAAAATATTTTACACGGTTATCGGGATGGGTGGGGGGACTGCTTTTATCTATGGTACCAGTTTTGACCAGTGCCGCCACGGACGACTCGTTTGCGAACGCACCGGGCGTAAATCTCACAGTTCAAAGTCTGTTCGGTATCGTGAAAGGTTTGGCTTGTTGGAGCACCAGATTCATAACTGTGATTATGGTGGTGATGATTGTCTGGTACGGATTTCAAATGCTGGCCTCTCAAGGGAATGAATCAAAGTTTACGACTGCTAGAAAGAGTTTAGGCTATGCCGTAGTGGGTATGATTGTGATTCTAGGCGCCTACACGATTATCGCGACTGTGGGCTTTGCGGTCAGCAGTGCTGGAACCACGCCAGGCACTGGGTCTTGGTTGGGCTACACCCCGCTTGGCAGTTGCTCATCTACGCCATAATTATGATTAAAAAGTTTAAAAAATATATTCTAATGGTTCCAATTGGCTTGGCGATGGTTTTCATGACTACTTCAGCCTTGGCTGATTTACCGGCCGG
This sequence comes from Planctomycetota bacterium, assembly GCA_043807745.1. Lineage (GTDB taxonomy): Bacteria > Planctomycetota > MHYJ01 > JACQXL01 > JACQXL01 > JAZDFP01. The sequence goes on along the minus strand of JAZDFP010000029.1, from coordinate 1,007 downwards.
CAATCCTGTTACTTTTGATAGAATTGATAATATTGTTTCAGATATTCTAACATTCATGATTTATATGAGCGGGACAGTGATGTTCATCGCTATTATATTGTCGGGACTGTTAATGATTTGGTCTCGGGGTGAGGAAAAAACTTTTGAAAAAGGCAGACAAATGCTCAAAACAACCATCTGGGGCTCGGCCGTAATCATGGGCAGTAGTTTAATTATCAATATTCTGACATCAATTTTCAACGGCACATTTTCTCTTATCCCCGTTGAAAACATAATTGGAACATTAGCTGATTTCATAATCGGCTTGGCGGGCGTAGCGATGATAGTCTTCGTGGTTATTAGTGGTATAATGATGATGACGGCGGGAGAGAATCCAGAAAAGTTTAAAAAGGCTCGCCAGATGTTAGTAAACACCATCTGGGGCTCGTTGGTGGTTATGGGTTCGGGTGTAATTTTAAACACGGTTTATTCTGTTATCACCGGCGAGTTCTTTTGCCGGATATCGGTATTAGGCATCTGTCTGTGGCGGTAATTTATTAAAAATTGAAAAATGAAAATTGATAAAAATTTGAAAGGGGGTGGCTATGAATAGACTCAAACAATTAGCATATGCAGGAATTGCGTTGGTACCCCCGGGCCTCCCTGTGACAGGCGCCCCAATAACCCTTTCGGAAATTCAGGCTCGCATCCAAACGGTGGCCCAATTCTTGATTGTTGTTAGTATGGTTATCGCGGTTATTATGATTGTTTACGGCGGTATCCGTTGGATGATGTCACCGACTGATGCGGCAGACGCAAAAAAGATTATTACCAATGGTTTAATTGGCGCAGCAATTGTGCTCGCCGTCGGCGTTCTTTTGCAGACCGTCGCCGGTCTTGTAACTCGCACGTTCTTTGGTTAGTAAGTTATGCATGCATAAATCTAAAATCCGGTTGCCAGAGGCGACCGGATTTTAGATTTCATTGAAAAAATGGAGAAAATCTGTATAATAATCAAATCTTAACAA
>JAZDFP010000028.1:0-6480 GCA_043807745.1 Planctomycetota bacterium | reverse complement strand
ATTCAAGTCCAATAATGGTGTCAATCTCATCACCGAGAGTGCGGATTTATGTCCCTTTTCTACCGAACAATGACTGGCAATAATAAAATCTTTAACCTGTTCAGATAACGCCACAGCAATTAAAGCTCCGGCACCGGATATAAAACCATCAATAATAACCGGTATCCTATTTTTAGCCGCACCTAAAATTACACCTGCAATCCCCCCTATTTCATAACCACCCACTTTTGATAGAACATCTAAAGCATCTTTTTTATTCGGCTTATTTATTAAAAGCGCCCTTTTTATTATTTTAACTTTATGCTTAAAAATCTCATCATCAATACCTGTCCCTCTACCTGTAATATCCTCTACTTCCTTACCGGTAAAAACAGCTGTAATGGCGCTACTGGCAGTAGTATTACCAATCCCCATATCACCTGTGCCAACGATATCCATCCCTTGAGCACATTCTTCTTCCACCAATCTGATACCGATTTCAATAGATTTAATTGCCTCCTCACGTGTCATAGACGGTCCTTTAGTAAAATTCTTGGTGCCCATATTTATCTTACAATCTTTAAACCCCGAGACAGTTAAATCTTCCGCAACTCCCATATCCACCACAATCACTCGTGCGCCTATTTGTCTTGCCAGCACATTGATACCAGCCCCACCTCGCAGGAAATTATATACCATCTGAGCAGTAACCTCTTTAGGATAGGCACTAACTTTCTCATCTGTTACACCATGGTCAGCTGCCATAGTAAAAATAACCTTACGTCCTAATGACGGTCTTTCCTTACCTATTATTCCGGCAATATGTCTTGCCAAGTCTTCTAATCTGCCGAGACTACCTTGTGGCTTGGTCAGATTATCTAAGTTCTTCTGAACCTTCTCCATCACCTTATAATCAAGACTGCCTATTTTAGATATTGTATCTTTAAGTAATTTCATCCAATTGATTTCCTTTTTATTTAATCTTAATCGGGATACCAACAACCATTATATAAACTTCATCAGCTACTTGAGCCAGTAATTGGTTAACACACCCGGCTAAATCCCTGAAATCTCTTCCTAATTTCTTATCAGGCACAATACCACTTCCGACCTCATTAGTTACCATAAGGACTGTCATATCAGAATCATTGATAACCTTTAATAATGCCTCAATCCGCTGGATTACCTTCTTTTCTTCATTTAATTCCAACAAAAGATTAGAACTCATCATCGTCATACAATCAAGAAGAACAACCTCGCATAACCCTCTAATATTCATTAATATCGTATCTACATCTTTACCCTCTTCAATAGTCTGCCATTCAGGAGGTCTGGCTTTTTGATGTACTTTAATTCGTTCTTCCATCTCAGCATCCTTAAAAGTCATTGTAGCAATATAAACCGTTTTCTTATTAAGTTTCTTAGCCAAGTCCACCGCATATCGGCTTTTACCGCTCCGGCAGCCACCTGTAATTAAAATTAATTTCTTAGGCATAATTTCACCTCTTTACATTCTCCGGTCTTAGGTTCTAATTTCCAGAAGTCTTTTAATCCATTGCCTGATACTTCTCCCATGATAATACGAAAAGGACCACTATGAGTAACAATAGCAATGGTTTTAATGCGTTTATTATTTTTATAAGTATTTAATAACCTATTAAGGAATCTTCTTACCCGTCGCTGAAGAATTATAGGGGTTTCACCATTTGTCGCCCCATATCTCAAAGGGTCCTCATACCATTTATTAACATCTTCTGGGAATAGTTTTTTTATTTCAGTTAAAGTATGCCCTTCCCATTCACCCAAGTTGGATTCTCTTAATAATGGAGTCTTATATATTCTTACCGGACGATTCTCAAATATTATATTTGTCGTCTGGATAGTTCTGATAAGCGGACTGGTATAAACGACATCCACTCTCTTTTTCTGAAGCAACTGTTTCAGTTTTTGTATTTGTTTGATACCCACATTATTTAAAGGCGCATTAATGGCGCTACCACAATAACGTTTCTGTCTTGTGTAATCAGTCTCGCCGTGACGAATAAGAATTAGTTTCATAAATAAAAAACCCCTCATCTTTCCGAATATCGTCGGAATGATGAGGGGTGCACCCTGATTTACTTAGCCCTCATTACAGCAAATATCCCTTCCGCGAGGATATTAGTCTCATCAAGACAGGCAGGTCTTCTGGCTAACGAATCACTCTACTCTTCACGCCTTCCCACCCGAAACATATCAGGCAGTGGCATTCTGTGAATTTCGTCCTCGTATACAGCGGCGGGACCGCTCCTTTTACTCACAGTTAGGCTTTAGCCGTTACTGTGAGTTATCCCGATTATCTTCCCCCACTGGTTATGACTAATCGGGGTTTTGGATTCCCTTTACCCATCACATAACTGACCGCTTCGGGTAGTTATATTCGGGGTTAACCTATCTCACCCACTATCATAATTATCATCTCAACAAAGTCAATAATTTTAGGAAAAATAAAATTATTCTCACAGAGACTTAACGAAACCTGTAAAAGACTAATAACGGATTTCGTCTCATTAAAGTCTCTTTAAGTCCCTGTTAAAAAATCCATGTCCCTTAAACGGAATAAATAACATGATGTGCTGATTTTTAGAAAATAGAGGGTGTAGGGTATATACCTATAGTGTATAGGGGAGATAAAGGTCTAAATCGTCCCTGCCTGCGGCAACAAATGTCTAAAAAGACCCTATAACGAGCTAAAATGGGCTGAGCGAAGCCTCCCGTCAGGGATAAATACTGGTTTCCCCATGGTAGAAACTGTCCTCAATTACCAAGATTGAGTAAATAAATCTCCGCCAAATAGATACCTACTACTATGTAGAGATAGTACTACTATTATGTAGAGATATACCTACTACTAGATAGATAGATACCTACTACTACGTAGAGGCAATACTACTATTATGTAGATGCATACCTACTACGATGTAGAGGCAATACTACTATTATGTAGAGATATACCTACTACTATGTAGAGGTAATACTACTATTATGTAGAGATATACCTACTACTATGTAGAAGCAATACTACTATTATGTAGAGACATACCTACTACTACGTAGAGGTAATACTACTATTATGTAGAGATATACCTACTATTATATAGTAGTAGTAATACTATTATGGGATGGTATGGGATAGGGGGTAGTATAGGGGTGGATGGGGGGTAGAGGGGGGGTGGACCGGGGGTAGGGGGGTATCCCTATTTTGGTAAATGGAGTCGCAACGACATGGCGCCCTTATGGCGCCAATGATGCCTTAAAACTGGCTTGAATAGTGGATTTCACCGGGTAGGGACTGTCCCACTTCGCGTCCCACGTCTGTATTAAGACTTGTTATATTTGCCCTTAAGTCTAAGCCTGCTTACTTTGATATTCTTAGGTTGCTTTCTAATTTGAAGCCAGTATTCTTCCCTTGCGTCTTCGTCTATGATCACGGTGGTGCTATAAAGCGCATCTCCACCATCTTTATGACAACCCGAAATCCAATATTGCTCTTTGGTTTCTTTGTCGCAATAGTTTGCCTTGAAGCCTTTCCTATAGAGAGGTTCAAAACACTTATCCTTATAATAGATGGACTTGCCAGATTTGGAAAAAGTAACTCTACCAATTCTTGCAGGACCAATTATGCCTCCACCTTTACACTCAATGTACATTATGGGAGATTTCATAACATTTATTTCAAGAGGAACACTTCCCATCGGCTGTAACCTGCCATTTTCTTTATATTCAAGACGGTTTGTCTTAAAATCGCTCTTTAATAATTTGGATATTTTGTTCTCGTGGGATACCTGCCTATGCTAAAGCGTCGGCGGGCAGAATATTTTTACTCTACGAACCCTGACGGGTTCTCTGAACGAGAACCCGAAATGGGTAATCCCAATTCTTTTAATTTCTCCGGAGTCGGACGACCGTTTTTGTCCCAGCCCCTCATCTGATAGTATTCATCAAGTAATTTGTCTATGTCTTCTTTCTTGACTTTACTGCCTTTAGTCGGTCCGGTCGTAACTTCTTCTTCATAGAACCGCGCCGGCGGATAATCAAAATGCCTGCCAAATGTCTTTTGATGTTCTCTAATAAGGAATAATCGGGTAAGATTCCATACCCTTTCTGATGCTTTAAGCAGTCCTTCCATTGTATATTTGTTACCTGTTGCGATAGTCATAAATTGGGGGTAATAATCAAGACTAAGTTCCAGTTCAACCCATTGGAGCCTGCAACAGCCAATCATATCAAATACAGGTCTAATATGCTGGAGTTCAATCACATATTTAGATTTACCGATAAACACATCGCGTCCGACCGCAATATCGTGGGTGATTGCCCAGGCGCGGTTATGGTGCCCGCCGATATCGCAAGTCATATAAGCCAGCATCATTGCCGGCGCCTTACGCGATTCATAGCCGGATATTTCCAAGCCCTTGACCTGCATAGCGAATTTCTCGGAACCTTTGCCTATCTTTTCGGATGCGACTTTAACGCCTTCTGCCAGCAGATTGCCGAGACCTTCGCGCTTGGCAATCATATTCATTATCTTCTCAAATGAGTTAATATCACCGAACTTGAACTCCACACCGCCGGTATCTTTCCTGGTAATAATTCCTTTTTCATAACATTCCATCGCGAAGGCGGCAACATTACCGCCGGAAATCGTATCAAGCCCGAGTTCATCACAGATATAATTACCGTAAGTCAAATCGTGGATATTGCCGATAGCGCAATCGCCGCCGATTAAAGCGGCGGTTTCGTATTCAGGTCCCTCCACATAATAATCTTTGCCGTTTTTCTTTGTCCGGGCATATTTACCGCATGCCATCGGGCAGCCAAAGCAAGCCTTGTTGGTCACAATTGTTTCCTTTACCATCATATCACCTGAGATTTTCTCATGGTCCTCAAAGAATCCGCTCTGGAAATTACGGGTCGGAAAAGAGCCCTGCTGATTTGACCAAACTGTAACGCTTGCAGTGCCCTGTTCAAGCCATACTTTCCAGGCAGGATGTTTGGCGCATTTGATAAATGCCTCCCTGCCAAGCGATAATAATTTATCAGGTTCGGCTACTTGAAGTGACTTGGTGCCTTTAACTGCAATGGCTTTGAGATTCTTAGAACCCATCACCGCACCTAAGCCGGTGCGTCCGGCTTGACGTCCGAAATCGTGTGAAATACAGGCGAATTTGACTTTGTTCTCACCGGCCGGTCCGATTGTTGCGATTTCAAACTCTCTGCCTATGTCATTCTTCATCACGTCTTCAACTGTCAAAGAGCCCATTCCCCAGTATTTTTTGGCATCGCGAATCTCTACTTTGTCGTTATTGATATATAGATAAACGGGTTTAGCAGAGACGCCTTCAATAATGATGACATCATAACCGGCATATTTTAATTCCGCGGCTAAATGACCGCCGACATTGCTGTCGCCATAAGAATTTGTGGCTGGTGATTTAGAAGCGAAAGTAAGTTTACCACCGGCCGGCAGGAATAAACCGCATAAAGGACCTGAGGCAACAACGAGTTTATTTTCAGGACCCAACGGGTCAATACCGGGTTTTAGTTCATCATAGAGTATTCGTGCTGTAAAACCGCGACCGCCTACATAATCACTAATTAATTTCTCACTGAGCGGTTCGGTTGTTATCTTGCTATCAGAAAGATTAACTCTTAATATCTTACCGGCATAAGCGAACATATTTCAACTCCTTTCATAGCATAATCCCTAAGGCTTTCGGGACTATGTTTCTTTCACTGAAAGAACACCCGGTGCACAGATAGGAATGCATTCCTTACATAAATCGCACTTTATTGGAACCGGGCTATCCTCGTGTAGAAACATTACCTTGGTCGGACATTCCTCTACACAGGTCCCGCAGCCGGTGCACTGCTCAGGGTCAATGACATAAACACCATTCTTCTCAGAGATAGCCTCAGTCGGACAAACACTGGCACAGGTGCCGCATTGATTGCAGACTCTGGGTTCATAATGGCCCGGCTTTGGGAACTTGGCTTCTATTGCTAAAGCGGCTTTCTTAATATTAACTTCTTTGAAATGGCATAATGAACACACCGTCAGACAAGCCCGGCACCCCGTGCATTTACTGGCATCTACATTTAGATACATATTTTATACTCCTTATAATAAACACGAATAGATTCGCGGAGTTTATCCCACTGGGGCTCACTACAAGTGACACGAATTCTACGAACCCTGACGTCCCGCTTGGGCGGGATGAATGAGACCCCGGAACGGGTAAAACTGGAGACTCCGGGTGAGGAATCGGAAACTCCCCGACCCATCAATTATTTCGTCCTTGCGGGACGAAAACCGACCCTGACGTTGTTTCCCGAGTCCGTCCAAGTGACGTTGTAACGGTCGGATACTCGCAGCGGGGCATTGCCATAGTTGTAGCTGAAAAAATCGCCGCCGCGCAAGCCCTTGTCAGACGTCGCAGTAGGCCACGAAGCAATCGCCGT
>JAZDFP010000027.1:0-3551 GCA_043807745.1 Planctomycetota bacterium | reverse complement strand
TATATTAAGGTCTTTTATATCAAACTTTACCATTTTTTCTTCTTTCTGAACTTATATCGAATAATAATTGCCACTAAATTCATAAATATAACCAACGCTAGCACAACAAACGCTGTCCCATACCTTATCTTTTTTATACTTTTTAGATTTTTATCTAATAAGTTAAATAAGATACCGCTACAACAAGAACCGAGACCAGACATAACCATATCAGGTCTTGTAGTTTCATTTTAAACTGATTGAGGATAATCGGCTCGCCCCGGTATCCCCTTGATAACATAGCGTTATACACTTGTTCATTCATCTGGTAAGAGCGGGTCCAGAGATAAGCGATATTCCACGCCACAATATGCTGTCCTTTTTTGTAGTGAATCCTGCCCCCAATACGGCTTTTAATGGCCAGGTAAGTATTTTCAATAGTCTCGACAAAGAGAAAGATATACCTGTAACACATACCGACCGTCATTACGAATACCTGTGGAATCCTGAAGATACGCAGGACTTTAAGCAATTCAAAATGCTTAGTGGTAATGCTTAATAAAACGGCAAATGAGACCGATGTTGTTACCCGCATCACGAATAACACGGCGCCGGATAATCCTTGATGGGTAATAGTTAGTTTTAGCCCGAATATATTCAGGGTGGCAATGGCTTCTCCGGGTGAGAATACGCTAAATAGTGAAGGGATAACAATAAAGAGCGAAAACAAGGGAATAAATATCCAGGTGCGCTTCAGGAAAAACCACAGATGGATTTTGGATAAATACGTCAGCGCCAAACACAGTACATACAAGCATAACAGGACAATAATATTTTTGGTAATCATTATAGAAATGATAAAAAGCAGGAAAGTAATTGTCTTTATACGCGGGTCTAATGATTGCAGGAATCCGGGCCTGGCCGCATATTCATCGGCGAAGATGGATTCCTTTAGGAAAGATAGAGCACCCATAAGAGAACGTTCTATGAAGTTATTAACTTTAAACCCCGTTAGAGATAGTCCCGACAGAAATTCGTCGGGACGTAACATTTTACTAAATATTTTCATACTTAAACTAAACCAATGTTGTTACTAAAACTTTCTATATTTTCTTAGACATCTCTAACAGGGTAAACATCGGTTAATCACCTTTCTTGGATAGCAGTTTACCGATAAGTAATGCCACTGCTACGACAATTATTATTCCCACTACGGCAGAAATTATATAAGCAAAGCTCAGGTGCGTCAAACCTTTTTCCTCCCAGCCCTTGAAGGCATAATCCGGTATCGGCGCATTCCATAATGATGATAATTTTTCTAATCCTTTAGGAACGTAGCCGACTAATTCCTTTATTTCATCAATACCCCATTCGCCCCAGGCGGCTCCGGCCTTAAAATGCTCCGGTAGTATCAAACCGAGCGGGCAAAGGACAGCCAGAATTCCCAAACCAATCCATAATTTTGTGCTGATTTTCATTATTTCTGCCCTCCTTCCTTTGAGACTTCTGTTAGGGTTCTATCCTGTAGAGGTTGAATAAGTTCGGGCGCCTGTTTCTGCAGGTATTTGATTACCAAAGCGGTTACGATGGCTTCCACCCATCCGAAAATCAATAGATGTTCACCTGCCATAGCAGGCACCGCTACCCATAATCCGTATGGACAGTAAAGGGCCTGGCCATCAGCCGTGTGGTGCAATAGCGGTTGCAACCCGAATTCTGCTCCGGTTAATAATGCCGCCATATTAAGACCAATGTATCCGGCAATACCGGCGGCGATTACCCTTCGGATGGAATTAACTGGTGCATTGATACTAATCACTCTATAGATATAGTAACCAGTAAACGGCAGGGCAAAAGCCATATTAAAACAGTTAGCACCTATTGCTGTAATTCCTCCATCTCCGAATAATAATGCTTGGATGACCAGAGCAACGGTTATGGCAATAGATGCCGCCCATGGACCTAAGAGTATCGCTACGAGTACTCCGCCCACCGCGTGTCCGGTTGAACCGCCTAATATCGGCACGTTAAACATCATAATCACGAAGCTGAATGCCGCACCGATTGCCAGCATCGGCACCTGCTTTGCCTTGAGGGTTTTCTTGACCATCCGTGAAGCCACAGCCCATATCGGTATCATCGCCACATAAAATACGCCGCAGGTGGTCGGGCCTAAATATCCATCTGGTATATGCATATTTATCTCCTTTCTTTTAGAAACTGGTAGTTAAACCAGTAATTAATGTATAATTTGGGCCAGTGTTATTAAGGTTTTTACGTAGGGCAATATCCCATACAACCTTTTCGTTAATGCCATAGTTGATGCCGAGCGCGGTATCAAAAGGATTATCAGAATTAAAGGTAGGCTCGTAGGTAATTTCCCATAATAGATTGATTGTTTTATTGAGCGGTTGCAGGAATCCTAGTCCCAAGAATCCATTGCTGTTATCCTGATTTTTAATTCTTGCCGGAGAAGTATAACCGATATTAGAGTATAAATTGAAATTGCCGAATGATTTAGTCAGAACTAATAAAGCCCCGATATCCGATTGACCGTCACCAAATCCGGATTCTTTATCCGCAGTAGGTATTGTAAATGTTAATTTGGTCAAAAAAGCGGGTTGTGAGTCGGTTTCAGTTATTAAACTATATTTCATCTTGATGGTAATATCACCAAAGTTCTTGGAACTGCTGTCTGCATTGATAGATTGTTGGAATGGCAATTCAAAGCCGGCATCCATTTTATCGGTCAAGCCCAAATTGGAAACATAACCTACTGATAAACTATTTATTTTACTATTATTATTTTCTGCCTCAATACCCCATTCAATAGAAGGCTTATTGACAGGGGTGGTTCCGCAATCCTCTGTTTTGAGGGGACGACAGGGGAACGTCTCTGCTGCCGTTATGAAAATCAGCATCAATCCGCTAATAAATCCCATAGTCAATTTATTTAACATATCGTTTCTCCTTTCTTATTTTATAGGTTGGTCTATCCATCCGCACCGGAGAAGAGCACGGATGTTCTCCTGATAAACCAACCCGTTTATTCAAGTTACTATTCTTAGTAATACAAATTTCATAATCGTGCTACTAATATACAAAAAAATATATACTGTGTCAATATTTTAACCGGCTGTTGTCATTATCAGGTCGGAATGTTTAATTCCTTTGATTGTCCTGATATTAGACATAAGGTTCAGAATCTCTTTTACTTTTCCCCTTACTGATATAGTTTCCAAACAGTTGTTATGGTCAAGATGAATATGCTGGGTGGATATAATTATCCTGTCAAAATTATGCTGGATATTGAGCATTTTATTAACCAATTCTCTTTTATGGTGGTTATATATAAAAACAATGGCTCCGGCGACATAGTTATCGGATTTCTGCCATTGTTTTTTAACCAGCGCCGCATTAATCAATCCTTCCATCGCTTCGGAGCGGGTCGGGTATCCTTCCCGTGATACCCAGCTGTCAAACCGCTTAAGAAGTTCCGCTTCCAATGATACACCTATTCTGGCTAATCGTTCCATACTTGTCAAGTATTTAGTATTACATTTTTAATAATC
>JAZDFP010000026.1:0-11455 GCA_043807745.1 Planctomycetota bacterium | reverse complement strand
GAGGTAAGACTATTATAATCGCCACATCAGCTGATACGGAATGGAATTTGATGCCTGTTAAACCGATGTATGTAATGCTGATTGACCAGATAGCATTATATCTGTCTACTTTCAGCGATAAAATGAACGCGCGAAATATTCTTGTCAGAGAATCGATAGAACACCGCCTAAATAAACAAAATCGCCCACTGGGTGACCCTGTGGGTCAGATTTATAATTATACACTGAAATTACCTAAAAAAGGCACTATTCCATTGTTACCTACGAGCATCATAAAGCATTTATCCCGAACGGAGCCGAGGGATGGACCAAAAGATATGTTGTCATTAGATAATAACAACGAACTGATATCCGACAGTCAAATTAGTTTATTCTATGATAACACTGATGATGCTGGATTATATACACTTTCCAGTAATAATAAAGAATCAGAAATGGATAACACCTATTATTTTGCAGTTAATCCGGACCCGCGTGAAGGCGATTTACGACGTATCAGTTCGGAAGAACTGAAACAATTTATACCATCTATTCAATTTGATTCTATTGACGAGAATAAAACAACCCAGCCCATAATTATGGGCGGGGTTGATAATTCACAGAATATTTCCATAAGTCATTTCTGGAAATACCTGCTTTATATTTTACTTGTTTCTATAGTATTAGAAATGTTTTTAGCCTGGCAATTCGGGAGAAGATAAGACTATAGTAGTTATTAACCGAAAGTTCTCATTCTTCTTCATTGTCATTCCCGTGTAAACGGGAATCCACTATTAAATTATCTGGATTCCTGCTGGAGTGGCGCCTTTGTCGCCATGGCGCTTCGGCGCCATTTATCCCACTGGATTCCTGCTTTTGCAGGAATGACAGACTACGCGAACTTTTGACTAATATCTACTATATATGATGGATTAATTAAGCAGATTTATTCTCTTTTAACGTTTTAACTATTTTCTTCAGAGTTGCTTCTGTCTTATCATCAGATATCTGACAGGTGCCGGCGCCGTTATGACCTCCACCGCCGTATTCAGCCAGAAGATTGCCGATATTGACTAAGCAGGTGCGGTTGAATATACTGTGTCCGCAAGCAATCACCACCTTTTTACGTTCCTTGCCCCAGAAAATTCTGACTTCAACATTTGCTTTGGGAAACAGCGTGAAGACCAAGAAGCGGTTACCGGGCGGTATGTCTGATAATTCACGCAAATCTGTTATGACTACAGTACCGTCAAGCCGGCAGTATTTTTTAAGTATCTTCTTGAATTCTGCTTGTTCAGTAATGACTTTATCCGCACGTTTTTTTACCTCCGGATGCTGGAGAACCTTTTGGATGGGTATCTCTTTAACATATTCTACCAGCCATCGGAAATATTTCTGGAATTCCGGTCCTAAGCCGGTGCGCGGGTCAAGGGTATAAGCCAGAAGAATCCAGTCTTTCGGTTCATTTACATCTTTCACAGTTAGATGAGCGCTATCAAAACGGTCGGTTGCCTCCATCATCTCTTTGAATTCTGTAAATTTGGGACTGTTATAAAAATCGTGTATGACCCGGGCTGCACTTGCTGCCATTTTGTAGGCGCCCTTGAAATCCTTTATTTTCTGAACCTCCGCTGCCTTTTCTGATTCGGAAATATGATGGTCAAACCACATCGCACAACCTTTGACATACGGCAGATTCACCAGAATATCATTTTTAGTTGCCTGGATTAGGCCATCCTGGGCATCCTTAGGATGCACAAATAGGATTTCCCTGATACTTTCAACGGTTGACAGAAGCACTGAACTTGCCAAGCCATCCATATCACCTCTGGTAACGATACGCATATGTTTACTCCTTTTAGGAGTTATTGATTTAGATAAACGATATATAGATTAGGAATGAAATGTCAAGAAATTAAGGTTTATCGGGTAGTGTTTTACCTGATAAAATAGATTGGCGAAATACCTTTTAATATGATATCAGAAATGTAAGACTCGTATATAAATAAATACGGTTAGTTTTTAGATAATCTTTTTGTCTCCACGCCGGTTCGGATTATAATATTTCCACGATATCCATTGCTTTAAGTGTATCTGTAACACATTTTTCCTTGATGCCATCTCCTAACATTGTCAGGCAATAAGGACAGGCAGTAATAATAAAACCGTCATTGATAGTCTGGATTACTTCCTGAACGCGGGATTGATTGATTCTGGTTCCTAATTTCTCTTCCATCCACATCCGACCGCCACCGGCTCCGCAACAGAAACTCTTTTTATGATTACGAGGCATTTCTTTTAGTTTAATGCCCTGTATGGATTTTAAAATCTTACGCGGGGCATCATAAATATTGTTGTATCTTCCCAGATAACAGGAGTCGTGATAGGTGACTTTCTTATCAAGTTGTGGCAGAGATAATTTACCCTGCTGAACTAATTCCAATATAAATTCAGTGTGATGAACGACCGAGAAATTACCATTTAGTTGCGGATATTCATTCTTTAAGGTGTTGTAGCAATGGGGGCAATAGGTAAGAATCTTAGAGAATTGGTATTTTTTTAGCGTCTGGATATTTTCACCGGCGAGTTGTTGATAGAGGTATTCGTTGCCGATACGTCTTGCTGGGTCGCCACAACAACGTTCTGCATTACCCATAATAGCGAAATCAACACCCACTTTTTGAAGGACCCTAACCAAAGCACGAGCAACCTTCATATTACGGTCATCAGTAGCACCGGCACAGCCGACCCAAATAAGAATATCTGTCTTCTCGCCCTCTTTTAATATCTTTACTCCTAAATCCTTGCACCAGTCACTGCGTTTATCCCAACTCACAGGCCATGGATTGCCATTGGTCTCCATATTTTTGAACATTGTTTTGACTTCTGATGGGAAATTGCTTTCGGCAAGGACTAAATTACGTCTGAATTCGACTATTTTAGGCGGATGTTCAATAAAAACAGGACAATTTGACCTGCAAAATCCACAGGTAGTGCAAGCCCAAACTTCATCATAAGAAACTGTTTCCGTGACAATGGGTTTAGGTTCTGATTTATCTGATTTTGATAGCGAGGCACGACAAAGATGGTTTTTGAGATTCTGAATCAGTTCTTTTGGTTTAAGTGGTTTATCAGTCAGGTTGGTCGGACAGCCGGTATTACAACGGCCACATCGGATGCAACTCTCTAAATCCAAGAGATGTTTCCATGAAAAATCCCTTATTTTAGCAATGCCGAATTCTTCCGCAGTTTCTAAATCTATCTTACTTAAAACACCCGGATGAGATAAATCCATAAAGAAGATATTTAGCGGAGCAAGGAAGACATGAATTAATTTTGACCACGGGGAATAGGCAATAAAAATTATGGCTAATGTAGAATGCGTGAACCATAATATTGGATAGCAGGAACGGATTATTGATTCTGTAAATCCGAAAGAAAGCAATAATTGTGCTGTGATTAATCCGATAGGCGAGAAATAGCGAATTGGTGATTGAGGAGGTAATTCGGTTACGGCTATTCGGAAGCCTTCCATTACGAAACCGGTAAAGGCAATGCAACCCAATAAAATAATGACAATAAAATCATCCAAACGATTATCCAATTCCGGCGGTCTGATAATACAGCGTCTGATAAGTACAAAAAGCAGTGCAATTAATATGGCAGCGCCTGCTAAATCCAGAAAGAGCGAAAAATATTTATAGAATTCGCCTCTGAGAATAATCAGTTTAAAATCCGCCTGAATTAAGACGATAAGTGTTCCGATAAAAAGGATGCTCATTCCATAAAAGATGCCACTATGAGTCAGTCCTTGATAGAGCCGTTCTAATATCCGCCCTTGAAAAAGGGCATAATAAATAAGATTGTAGAAGCGTTTAGGAAAAGAAGAAAAGCGATTTTCTTTTTTGCCGAGAAGAATCAAACGGACATGCCTAAAGATACCTAAAAGGAAAATTACTGTGCCTGCGGCAAAAAGTCCGTAATGTATCACCACTAAAATGTGAGGGGTGTTCCAGTAAATTTCTCTTGCTTGCATAATCAATTCAAGGTATGCGAAAAACCTCTAAATTAAACAACAGGATTTAACGGATTATAATTATCCGTTTAATCCTGTTGTTGTTTTTACGGTATAATGGTCTTGGAAATTATCAGATATATATTTAGAATCTCTGATTTTGGTGTTTTAGGTCCCAGATCCATTTTTTCTACTTTAAGAAAAGATTCCTTGAGGCTTAAATTATACAAAAAAGCAACCAGCCATTTCATTTTCCCTTCTGCTTTTAATTCCACAATATATTTATTAGCATCTTTGGATGAAACCGGCTTAATTTCATTTGTTGTTAATTCGGCTTGAATGGCTAAGGTGTTCATCAATTTCTCTAATTGTACCTGCGGAGATTCCTCCTTTTCCAAATATTTACTATATGTTTCAGTTTCTTTAATAATTTTATCCTTATAAGATAAAAGCACCATGTCTTCATTTAGTCCGGTGCACACTAAGTTTATTTCAGTGTCTTTTTTCTTGATTTCATCCCACATCACCCCAATAATAAATTTATCCACCAGGAAAAGAAGTACAATTATTGCTGAAATATATAAAAATAGACGTTCCCTACGTGATAACTTAGAAATAAATTTCATAATTCAATCCCACAAACTATTTCAAAATCAACAACGTCTCTGAAGGTCCCCTTAAGAGGGACTGGTTCTTTACGACCGGTAGCATAATTAGACTTAACATTCTTAAAATAAGATGATCTTTCTAATTGTTCTATCAGTTGTGTGATATCGGCGTTAATATTAGCGGTTCCTTTGATAGTCAGTCGTTGCGATTTATCTTCAAGAAGAATATTCGTCAAATAAATATCATTGGAAATGCATTTATGGGTTTCTGTCAGCACATCTAAAGCAAAAGTACGCCGTGAAAAATATTTTTTTACCTGCTTCAGTTTCTCCTGTTTGTTTTTCAAATCAACGGCTTCACCATGATATTGTTGATACGTCTGGGTTAGTTTATTTAATGTTACCCTTCTCATCAATATTTTTTGAGTCAAAATAGCTATCAGGAGTATTATAATTAAAAATACCAGGATACCTAACCCGATAATATCGCGACTTTTTTCGGCTACGGCCTCCTTAAGCTTTACTTCCTCAGGTGTTAAATCAATATGAGTTTTATTATATTTAATAACAGATACGACTAAACTAAATATAGAAACATCCGTTGTCTTTTTATTTTCATCTATCGTTGTTGAAAATTTAAGTTCTTTTAAATTATCTTCAATATCAACCGTTAATTTATTTTTTTCTTTTATTAAATTAAGAAATTCTATAACTTTTGCGGTAGAACCGATAGCTATTATTTTGGATAATGACTCTAATTGTTCGGTTTGATAGGCTTCCAGAGAATGATTCATCTCTTCCACTAATTTCGGTGGATATTTTTGACGGTCATACAATAATTGTTCCACACCTATCGGAATATTCCTCAAAAATATAGGCTTCTCCTCACGAATAACCATAAAATCTGAATTATCAGCATCCATATGAAGTATAGCCAATGAATTATTATTAGAGCGGTCCTTATACCATAAAGACATTGTCTCCAGAGATAAAACTATCTTTTTTAATTTTAAGCCAGCCCGCTCTATAATATCATAGGTATGTTTGATGTAATCACGATTAACAATAATCAAGAATATTCTTGTATAACCACCCCGGAATACGCCTATCGGGATATAATCAATTACGATTTCCTCTGGAGAATAAGGAGAATAATGTCCGGCTTGAAGTTTAATAATCTGTTTGATTTCAGCCGGATTAGTAGAGGGCAATTCAATATTTTTAGTAATGGTATTAGCGGGTGGGATATGACTGATTACATCAACTAACTTTATTTTCTTGTTCTGAATATAATTACGAATAAATTCTACGATGGCTTCATCGGTCATTGTCCTAATATCGGTGGAAACCCAGTCAAGTATTTCATTTTTACTATTGAGATGAATAATCTTGAGCCGCTGATTCCCAATTTCTATACCGAGTAAATCTTTTGAACGAAACATAATTTTCTATATCTGTCGAACTAGGGATGATATTATTTTTTCCCCGCCTGACCAACCGGGCAGGTATTATTCCTGCCAATATACTATTTTACCATTTCGGTGAACAATACAAGTAATTTTCTTACTATTTTTCTTATCTTTTCCCGTTCTGGGTTCTCGCTCAGAGAATCCGTCAGGGTTCGTGGAGTCAGTATTCTCATTTCCTATATCGGCGAAATATCCCTCAGAAATAATCCGAAAATAATTTGATTGCACTGTAAAAACATTAGTTACAAGAAGATTCTTAATTAAAGCATTTTCTGACGAGGTAAGAGATTCTCTTGTAGTTAAAGCAGTAATAATACTCGATGTTTGCATAAAGACTCCATCATCCTCTGTTCCTTCTATCCCATCAGCACCGGCACGGCAACGTATTATTTTATTTGCTAGACTATCTGATGCTGGATTATTTGAGCCTAACGCACGTAAAACCGGATAGGGCGCAGTATTAATATTTACTTTGCCATCACCATAAAGAGTAATGAAATCTTTAACCGCATAAAAAATATCTGGTTTCATACCTTTTACCAATATTAATTCCTCTAATACATCAAACCTGTTATTTTTACAGGAATATGATTGTGGAAGGCTTTGGTAATATCCATTTTCAGCGCCATTCTCGCGACGGGTATCATCCTGGTCGCGCCAGTCAACAATACTATCCGATATCTCTTTTGTTTGGCTTGGCGTAAGCCCCGCCCTTTCTTGGAATAATGCTTGTAAAATTGACATACTGGCAGTATTGATATTTATCTTACGCTCCTCATCCATCATACCGTAAAACGTGTTAGTTATAACCGTTTGTTGTCCTTCTGCATCTTGCGTTGTTAAACCGGGTGAATATGCATAAGATAGAGAAAAGAAGCCGCTGCCAACCTTTCTATTACTAAACAACTCCGGTTTATTACTCCAATTTTCGTTTAATGCATCATAAGCTGAAAGACTTTTATCAAGTTCTAATTCTGCAATGGCTTGAAGAATTCCGGCCCGGGCAATAAAATAGGCTGTAGCCTGGTTACGATATCTCTTAATAAAATATATCTCTGCAGAGGTAATAACGCTTACACTTACGGCTAAAATAGAAAGAAGGCTTAGTATCCATATAACAATCACTAAAACACTGCCTTTTCTGTTAGAAATAAACATGTTACCTTTTTTCTCCGTTTTTAAGTGACCTGTTAATCGGAATAAATATGGTTCGTTTCAGTGGTGCTTTCATACTTTTTAATTTCAATTCTATCTGCATGGCGTAAGGTAATTGCTTTTGTTCGTCAATCGAGAAGTCATTTCTAAATTCAATTTCTGTTGTTGTTGTTTTAGTCATCGCATAGGAAAACGATAATTTTTCCACATCCTCAAGAATAATTTTAGGCTCTTCCTTTTTAAAAGCATCAGGATTCATCTTTAATTCATCTAAATCCGGATAAGCATATATCTCTTGGAGGCGTGAAATTTCCCCTTTCCCTTCATCGGATTTATATTCGTAAGTGATTTTTGCCAATAAAGGTAACGCAGTAGAAGTAATGGGTACATGCTCGAATTCTCCTTGTTTATTGCTCCAATCCCAATCATATTTCAATACAAGACCGGTAAAAGAAATCATAGCTTCTTCAGCAGTAAAACTAATTGGTCTGAATGAAAACGAGTTTTTCAATTCCCGAGAGACCTTCTCGATAAACATTATAGCCTTTTCCTGACGAGAAGTCTGTTGAGCCCTTGCCCAGACAAGGACTCCTTGAGTATAGGCCTTATAAGACGCCAATAATACAAAAGCTACTAATACCGTCACTATCAGGACTTCTATTAAGGTAAATCCCGTTCGAGACCCGCCTGCCCCGTTAGTCCAACCCTTGCACGCAAGGACTGGGTTATCAGGGTTTAATCCAGTTGAATTATTCATTTGGCTTCCAATAGTAAGTTGTTAAAGAAAACCGTCCTTTGTGTTTACCTTGTTCCCATGTGGTATCCAATATAATCTCTTTCAATTTAGGATAATGCTCCGTATCAACATCATTCTCGCTAAATTCCCAAGTAAAATGGCAAATGTCCTCTTCAAGTTCTCCTGAATCTGATAATGGAATTCCAAAGTCTTCTGCAGATTCCATAGCATCCGAAGCAATGCCAATGGTTTTACCCAGGTTTTCTGCTCTTAGCCGTGCTTCAAAACAACTAACAAAAACCTGAAAAATAGCTACTACGCAAATGGCAAAAATAGATACGGCAACAAGGGTTTCAAGAAGTGTTAAACCGGGGTTATTAGTGCGTCTCACCCTGCGGGTGACACTCAGAATTTTACTGCAGTTTTTTCCAGTTTGTAATATCATCATCAGTTCCATCTTTACCATCTGCTCCCGAAGACCACAGGTCATAATCTATTTGATTATTGGTTGGGGGGTAACGATATTGATAGGATCTTTGCCATGGGTCTATAGGCTCTTTTTTTAAGTAAGGACTACTCCAATTTTGCGGTGCGGGTGAAGGCTTTTCAGTCAAAGCCTTAAGTCCTTGTTCGGTCGTAGGAAACGCTCCATTTTCCATCTCGTACATATCTAAGGCGTTGCCTATAGTAGAAATATCCGCTTTCGCAATACCTTTTTTTGCTTCGCCAACCTTGCCGGTAAATTTCGGAACCACCATAGCAGCCAGTATACCGATAATTATAACCACCATCATTAATTCAATCAAAGTAAAACCTTCGTTTTTTCCGCCGCAACGGATCTGCCTCTGGCATGACCTGTTATTCATATAACATCCTCCTTTTCTAATATGATTTAACTTATTTCAACTCTGCATTTCTTCTTCTTCAGATGGATGGTAAATCCATTTAATACAATCAAGATTATATGAAACTATTTCTGTTTCTTTAAAGAAAATAGCAATTTCATTCTGAGCGGTTTCAGGTGAATCCGAAGCATGAATAAGATTATAACTGATACTTGCTCCGAAATCTCCTCTAATTGTGCCCGGTTCGGCATCCGGTCCAAAAGTTGCTCCCAGTAACTTACGGCAGATATTCACCGCACTAATGCCTTCAATAACTATAGGCACAACCGGTCCGGCGGTAATAAATTTAAGCAACCCCTGATAAAAAGGCTTCTTTTTATGCACCGCATAAAGTGTTTCTGCCTGTTTTTGAACAACCTTAATTATTTTCAATGCGACGATTTTAAGTCCCTTACGCTCAAAGCGACTGATAATCTCACCAATTAATCTCCTTTGTACTCCATCAGGTTTAATAATTACAAGCGTTCTTTCCATAAATATACTTTCTTTTTTAGTCCCCATGGGACTATTACGGTTTCTTTTCTCCCGCGGCTGGTTGAGGAGCGGGTGTTGTTGATACCGGAGCCGGTTGTATTTGAGGCTGCGGCGCATACTTTGCGTCAATCTTAGGGATAATCTTCTGAATCATGTTATCCAGCGCAAAGCGTAGTTGCTTACCGGCCGCGCTCTGGTCCAGTCTTATCTTTCCCTTCTGGGAAATATTAGCACCATCCACCCACAACGTAAAATCCTTGGTTTTTTCTTCCCTCTTAATCTCGCCTGAGCCGGCAAAGATGACCCTGGAGGTTTCGGTTTCTATAACCCGTCCATCGATGGCTAAAGAAATAGAAAGAACCTTGGTTTTATCCTTAAAGGCAATGGCCGGCGTTTTTATCTTGTTGATAGAGCCGGGCGGCAGCGCAAATCGGCTGCCCGTCTCTGTTTCTTTCACTTCAAAATCGGTAATGGCGCCGGTGAATATCAAATCAGCGCCGAGAATCTTGCCTGCTTTGGCTGCCGTTTCCGGGTCAACGATTCCGACTAATTTCTGCTCTGCCAGAAGCGAATCCAGTTTCTCGCGTTCCACCACATCAAAACGCTCCGCATTAAGCAACAGGGTGATAGAGATATCCACGGCCTGGGAGCCCAGGTCGCTCTTGGTGTATTGCTGTTTGGTCTTGTCGCTGAACGGGATAACCGCAATCCGCTTCCTTGGGAAATTAGGCGGCGGCGGCGGATAGATTCCGCATTTGCTGTCGTCATCTTTATAGGTGCTGGAGGTATTGAGCATCCCGCAACCGATAAAGGAAGTAAAAAGCAGCAAGTATAAAGTAAAAAGCGGTAACCCGGTTATTTTTCTGTTGTATACTAAATACTTCATACTGTATACTTAATATTACCTGCTGAATTTCGCATCCACTTTGGGAATCATCTTGGAGAGCATCGCATCCAGCGCCAGGCGTAGTTGTTTGCCTGCGACCGACTGGTCCAGCCTGATATAACCGCCCGGAGCAAAACCCAGAATCGAGGATGACGAGACCTTTTCCTGTCTCTTGATTTCTCCTGAATCAGCCACATATATCTGGCTTGTGGTGGTATCAATAATCCTGCCATCTACGGCTAAATCAATGTCAATCGCCTTTTCGTTGCTGCCGCCGATAAGAATAAATGTTCCGCTTTTTGATTCCTTAACCTCCCAGTTGGTGACCGCGCCGGTGAAGACCAGTTCTGCGCCTAGGACCTTGCCGAGTTGAGCGGCTGTAGCACTATCAACAACACCCTTGCCGGCCAGTCCCTGTTCAGTCAGCAGTGCATCTATCCGTTCGCGTTCAATCACGGCAAAACGGTCGGAATTTACCAGGAGGGTGGTTAACTGGTCAACCGCCATACTGCCCACATCGCCTTTAATCGGGCTGTTGGTGGTCTTGTCCTTGAAGGGCAGGACCGCGATGCGTTTGACCTTAAGTGCTGCAGGTGGCGGGTTATAAGTCGTGACCGGCGTTTTATCAACTGTATAACTTGATTGAACTCCAGTCACCCCGCAACTCATTAAACTAAAAACCATTACAGCGGTTACCCCGATTAACAATGTTTTTACCATAACAATCTCCTTTCTTATTTTGATTATTTGTTATATGTCGCTTATGATAGTTTTTTCTTAACATTACAACCTGGCTTAAAAACAATCACCTTACGAAGAGGAAGCATCACTTGTTGACCGGTTTTAGGATTTCTTGCTTTACGTGCCTTTCGTTCTTTTACCTTAAAAACACCAAAATCACGGAGTTCTAATCGCCCCTCTTTTTGGAGCGTTTCAATAATAGTATTAAGAAGTTCATTAATAATCTGCCTTGCTAATACCTCTGTTATATCGCACTTCTTTGCTATTTTTTGAGCAATATCCTTTCGGTGCATTTATATTACCTCCATCTTAATCGTTGTTAGACTTTAGTCGTTACAACGATTTATCCCGATAGACATCATCGGGATTGTAAAATTATAAAATTAAATGATTAAATGATTATAAATTATATTACCGAATTGTCAATAAAAATATAATTATAACCTGAATATATTCAATGAGATAGCAATATTTCATAGGAATGCAA
>JAZDFP010000025.1:0-8231 GCA_043807745.1 Planctomycetota bacterium | reverse complement strand
AGCCGTTTTGATTTATCAGCCATTGTTCCGAGTTTTCCTAAAAATGCTATTGAATCTAATCTTTTAGCATACTCAGATAAAGATATTTTTCTGTCCTGCTCCCAGAAGAAAACCGCATCAGAAAGTCGTGCCTTAAGAACCCGCTCGTTTCCTTCTTTAATCAAAGCAGAATTCTTACTATCCGGATTATTAATGACAACTATGAAACGTGACAAAAGTTTCCCATTTTTATCCTTGAGCGGAAAATAACGTTGGTGTAACTTCATTGCTGATTCTATTACTGCCTCAGGTAATTTTAGGAATGATTCATCAAACTTACATTCTATTACAGTTGGATATTCCACTAAATTAATAACTTCATCTAACAATTCCGGTTCATTGCAAACAGCATCTTTTTTTATAATCCGCTGGATTTCCTTTTCTATAACAGAGCGTCGCTCTTTTTGGTCAATGATAACCCTTGCCTTTTTAAGAAGACCTTGATAGGTTTTGAAATTAGCAGAGTTAACCGTAATAGGAATTTGAGAGATAAATGGGTGTCCATATGTTTTATTACCGGAAATAACACCTGGTAAATCAACTTTTATGGATTTCTTATCAAAAACGGCTAAAATATATTTTAATGGACGGGCAAAGGTAAGTGTTTTGTCTGACCACCACATCGATTTAGGAAAAGACAATACTTTCACAAGTTTAACTATAGATTCAACAAGTATCTTCTCTGTCTTCTCACCCTTTATGATAATGGGAGCATAGCATACCTTCCCTTTTGGCGTCTCCTTGATTTTGATATCAGATGGAGAAAGATTATATCGCTTAATAAATCCATTATAGGCAGAAGTTGGTTTGTTATTACTATCAAAAGCAATAGAAGATGGAGGCCCGGTAATTTCCTTATTTATATCTGCTTGAGTTTTGGGCAACCCGGTAATAAAAAATACCATCCGTCTCGGTGTGGCATATTCCTTAATATCCTTATAACTTAATTGCTGTTCTTTGAGGTATGCCTGAAAAAATGCAATGCCCTGCCATAAAGCAGGTTGGATGTATCCGGCAGGAATCTCCTCTGTACCGAGTTCTAATAAAAAATCAGGCATATTGTTTCTCTTTTATTATTAAACTATAATAAAGTTCTATAATCTCAAGATAAAATAAACAAAATAATAAATAATATTGACCAAATTATTTATGTTATTATAATACATCGTTAATACATTAGATAATAATCCAAAGGAGACTATTATAATGGAAGAACATCTAAAAAAAGTATCAATTATAGGCAGTGGCTCTTATGTGCCGGATAAAATCCTTTCAAATGCTGATTTAGAAAAGATGGTGGATACAAGTGACGAGTGGATTACCACCCGAACCGGTATAAAAGAACGGAGAGTAGTAGAAAATGGAGTATGCACATCGGATTTAGCCACCAAAGCGGCTCTTAAAGCGCTCGCATCAGCCAAGATTACTCCGGAACAATTAGACCTTATTATTTTAGGAACTGCTACGCCTGATAACATTTTCCCGTCAACCGCCTGTCAGGTTCACAAAAATATATCGGCATCAAACGCAGCGGCTTTTGATATCTCTGCTGCCTGCTGCAGTTTTATCTACAGTTTAACTGTCGGCTATAGAATGGTTTCCAGCGGCGCATATAAAAATGTCATGGTGATTTCCGCTGATGCACTTACGAAATTAACTGATTACACAGACCGCGGTACCTGTGTGCTTTTTGGTGATGGTGCCGGCGCTGTTATTCTCCAGCCGCATGAACAGGGACACGAATTACTTTATAGTTATATAGGTGCTGATGGCAGTGGTTATGAGTTTATGATATTACCTGCGGGTGGAAGCCGGATGCCTGCATCGCATAAAACCGTTGACGAAAGACTACATTTCATCAAACTTCGTGGGCGAGAGGTCTTTAAATTTGCCGTCCTGAAAATGGCTGACCTTGTCAAGGATGCGGTCAAGGCATGTAATTTTTCATTAAATGATGTTGCTTTAATTATTCCGCATCAGGTAAATCTCCGTATTCTTGAAGCTGCTGCCGAAAGACTTAATATCCCTATGGATAAAATCTTCATAAATATCCATAAATACGGTAACGTTTCATCAGCATCAATTTCAATTGCCTTTGATGAAGCCAGACAATCAGGTAAACTGAAAAAAGGTGATATAGTAGTGTTGGTTGTCTTTGGCGGCGGGTTAACCTGGGGTGTTACGGTTATTCGCTGGTAATAACTTATAGTGTGGCAGTCCCAGTGGGATACTGCCAACTATAGTCGGCTGTAACGACTAAAGTCTAACAGCCGTACTATATTTTCGGCATTTTATCAGCATGCTTAAGAATAGCGGATAAAGCATCACTTAATTGTGCCCCCTGTTTTAACCAATGAACCAATCGTTCCTCTTTAATCGTAATCTTTTTATCAACATCCGCTTTAGAATTATAATTACCTAAATTTTCTATATAAGCCCCATTTTGTTTGCTCCGTTTATCGCTTACCACGATACGATAAAGAGGTTCGTTTTTGCGACCTTGTCGCACCATTCTAATTCGTACAGCCACTTCTTATTGCTCCTTTCTTACTGCCAGTTTGAGCGTAGCGAATTACTGGCAGTTAGACCCGCCGAAGGCGGGTGTAAAGAGCCAGTAACGACCATAGGTCTAACTAGCTCTTATAAATAATCATTCAACTAACAGTAATAGTTTGTTAGTTTCATCCATTTTAGCAATACCGCCTTTTATGTCAAAAAAAAGGTCATCAATTCTTAATTTACCGCCTTTAAGAACGCTCATTATCGGCATATGAAACGACAAAATCTCAAATTCGCCGTATTCACCGGGCAAAAACACCGAATCTGCCAATCCCTCGTACATTACTTTTTCACTAGTCAAAAGAGTTACTTGTAACATTTATAAATACAATATATATTTTTTATTATTTGTCAAATTGTTCATTCCAATTTCTTTATATCGTCATTATGCAAGGTAAAATTGATGTCTTTTTACTTTATAACACTTGTTTTTATTATCCCGTATCCGTCATATCAAACGCAGAAAAGAGTAGACAAAATTGTCTGAATGCTTTATAAAATATCTATAATTATCAGAACGATATATGCATCTAATTAATGTCGAAAATCTTAAGAAGGTCTATCATCAAAAAGGCAAACACGATATTACTGCGGTTAACGGGATTTCCTTTAGCATTGAAGCGGGTGAAATTGTTGGTCTTCTTGGACCAAATGGAGCAGGCAAAACTACCACGATTAAATCTATCTGTGGACTTGTTTTACCGACGGCTGGAAGGATTTCTATCGGGGATATAGATATTGTGAAAAACCTGCAAAAGGGAATGGAAAAGATAACGGCCGTGCTTGAGGGTAACCGGAATATATTTTGGAGGCTGACGGTTCGGGAAAACCTTACCTTCTTCGCCGGCTTAATGGGTATCCCTTATAGAAAGACGAAACAACATCTTGACGAATTGATTGTAGTTTTCCATTTACAGGATAAAACCGATACTCAAGCCCGATTCCTTTCTAAGGGAATGCAACAGAAATTAGCCATTGCCTGTGCCTTAGCCAAACAAACTGATATCGTTCTTTTAGATGAACCAACTCTTGGACTTGATGTTGAGTCCTCTTACGAATTGAGAAAACTGATTAAAGACCTTTCTATCCAGAGAGGCAAAACTGTCCTGATTAGTTCACACGATATGAAAGTGGTTGAAGAGGTATGTGAACGGGTTATCATTATTAATAAAGGCACATTAGTTGCCGAAAATACTGTGCGTAATCTCCGCAACTTATTCCAAGTTAAGTCTTATCGCTTTACGCTTGAAGAAACTGTTTCAACTATTCTAAAAGATAAAATTAATCAACGGTTTGCTCTCTCTAAAATTACTGATAATGAAGGAAAAACCACGATTGATATAGAATTTTTAGAGGCACAGGATTTCTATATCTTAACAGAAATTCTCAGAGAAAATAACTGTAAAATAGTATCGGTTGAAAATATAACACCTGATTTTGAAGAAATATATCTCCAAATAGTGAAAGAAAAATGAAATATTTGGTCTTATTTAAAACAATATTTATTAATCAATGGCTTTATTTGAAAAGGTATCCCATCAACCTTTTAATGTCAGTAATATCAATGTATCTTTTCTTTTTGGTTATTTTTATCGGTTATAAAAGTATGGCTGCTCCGGGACCAGGTTATGGAACTACTTTAGATGAAATTATTGTCGGATTTATGTTGTGGCTATTAACCATAATGGCAGTGTCTGAACTTGCTTGGGGCTTAATGGATGATGCCAAAACCGGGATATTAGAGCAACTTTATTTGACGCCACTTGGATTTACTATGGTCTGCATCTTCAGGGTAATTTCTGCTTTTTTACTTAACCTTCTGTTAATCATACCGATAATATTCTTGATGATGGTAACTACCGGTAGGTATCTTCATCTTGATATGGTCTCAATTATTCCCTTGATTATTCTTTCCATAAGTAGCATGTTAAGCATAGGATTTATGATGGGCGGATTAACTCTTATTTTCAAGCAACTACAGTCAGTATCGTCGATACTTGAATTCGCTATTCTGGCTTTCATTGCTGTCCCGATTGAACAAATTCCATTATTCAAGATATTACCTTTATCATTAGGCTCGCATCTTTTAAGAAAGGTAATGGTAGAAAAGGTTTTTATTTTAGATTTACCCACAACAGACCTTGTTATCCTGATAATCAATTCTTCTTGTTATTTATTAGCCGGATTTTGGGTATTTAGTTTATCTCAACAGATTGCTCGCAAAAAGGGAACATTCGGACATTATTAACAGTGTCTGCCTCACATAATAGAAAGACTCTTAATCCTTTAGTCCGCAATTCATAAACTAATGGTATAGATTCTTCTGGCGTATTTGGCAACATCAAAACGACGCAAAATAATCCCATATTTATTATTGAAACATCTATTAACAGAATTAGTTTATTCTATAATAAAAAATAAATAGACTTTTAGAGAAATTGACTCTTATTAACTAATTTGTTACTATAACGTTATGCAAACGGTAAAAGTATTTATTCTGAGAGCCCCCGGCACAAATTGCGATTACGAGACTTCAGTTGCTTTCCAAAAAGCAGGCGCCCAAACAGACTCTTTCCATATAAGCCACTGGCTTGATAACAAATCATTAATCCACCAATACCAAATTCTGGTAATTCCGGGCGGATTCACTTATGGCGATGACATCGGCGCCGGAACGGTTTTGGCTAATGAAATTACCCAGCGACTAATCGGGGAAATTAACAAATTCATAGACGACGGGAAATTGATAATCGGAATATGTAATGGATTCCAAATGTTGGTCAAGACGGGATTATTACCGGGTTTATCCAGAAACAACGGACAACCAATTAGGGAAGCCATTCTTTTCACCAATGATTCCGCTCGCTATGAAGACCGCTGGGTCTATCTTAAGAATTATTCAAACAAGTGCGTCTTTACTAAAAATATGCCTAAAGATATTATTTACCTCCCTGTGGCGCACGGTGAAGGCAAATTCATTACCCAGGATAAAGTAACCCTCAAAAAAATCAATGATAATGACCAGGTAGTCTTTAGATATTGTGACGCCAAAGGCAAGCCCACCAGCCGTTACCCTTTGAATCCTAATGGAGCAATAGATAATATTGCGGCTATATGCGATACTACAGGCAGAATTATGGGAATGATGCCCCATCCTGAACGGTTTCAGGATATCGTCAATCATCCCAGATGGACGCGGGAAAAAATTAATGCACCTGATGGTATGTTTATATTCCAAAATGCGGTTGATTATGTAAAAAACAATCTGTAAGGAAAAATAGTAAGCAGATTAAGCGGATTTTACTGATTTAGCAGATAAATCAGCTTACATATACTATCAAAAAGGAGATACTATGAGTAAAGTAATTATTATTATGGGCTCAAAAGGAGATATGGAACATTCGCAAAAGATTGCCGGCATAATAAAAAGGATGGAAATGGAATGTATCTTGAGAATCGCATCGGCTCATAAAGTCCCGCTTAAAGTATTGGAAATAATCAAGCAGTATGAAAATGAAGAAGTAGTCTTTATTACCGTAGCCGGAAGAAGCAATGCCTTGAGCGGTTTTGTAGATGCCAATACCTTCAGACCCGTAATTGCCTGCCCGCCGTATAGCGATAAATTCGGCGGCAATGATATTTACTCTTCTATCAGAATGCCGTCCGGAGTCTGTCCGATGCTGGTGCTGGAGCCGGAAGGAGCCGGGCTCGCCGCATTAAAAGTTCTATCTCTTAATAATAAGAAACTATCTAAAAAAATAGATATGTATCAAAAAGCGAAGAAGAACGAGATAGAACAAGACGACCGGAAATTACATTCACCCCGTTAGAAAGAACCACAAAACCAAGAATTAAACACGAATTACACGAATAAAACGAATCACCCACAGGGTGACCCAGTGCGGTCACACGAATAAGAAATTATATTTTAATATTCGTGCTATTCGCCGCATTCGTGCTATTCGTGTTCCTCTTTCTTAAATCTGTGTAATCTGTGGCTATCCTCTTAACACCACCACACTAAATCTACTATCATACAAAGCCGGGGCGAGCAGGGTAACCCTGATTGAACCGTATATATTCAGGGCTATTATTTGAATCTCCCCGCTTCTTTGATTAAGTGGATAAAATTCCTGATTTCCAGGGTTTTGGTTTCCATAACCTATTGATAAATCGTATGTTACAAAGACAGGGGGGAGATACCCACCCCCCCTCGCCTCTACCAATCACCCAAATAGCCAAAAGGAGTGCTATCTTTAATATAAATAGACGGCATTTTTAATAAAAACAGATGACACTTCTTGTAAACTTACTAAAACATACAGTATATAAGAGACTGTATTTGATTGATAAAGAACGGGCATTTTATTAACAAACAAACGGTATCTCTAATCAAGACAAGTGCTATCTCTTGTCAACTTACTAAAACATAGAGTATATAAGGAGTGCCAAAAGTTATCAACACAGACCGTACTGGATTATTAATGACTACGGTATGTGTGAAAATTTTGTCGGATTAGAAGATATTATCTCTTATTTTCTATCAATTCGTATTATAACCTCATTATAATAAAGGGGTTATGAAATCTGTGCCTATCCCCAATTACCTATGACTTTGGCGAGAGCGATTATCGACGGTCGTCCCTGCCGTGATTTCCGCGGTCCTGATGGCCTCCACGGTCATTGTGGTCACGGTTATCATTATTCCGGTCATACCTGGGCGGCGGTCCGGCGTGCTTGAAGTGATGTTCGGGTATCCGATGAAAATGCTCAGGGACGTATTCTATTCCAATTGATATCCACGGCCCGTGGTGCGAACTGCTGCGGTACCAGTAGCCCCCGTAACAATAATACCACAGGTTGGTGTAAGAGAACATGTTGGGTGTGCTCTGGACATAATAAACATCAGGGACATTTTCCACTACCACTATCGGCGGTGGCGCTACAACCACTGCGGGCTGGGGCGGCGGTACGACGACGGTAGACGGCGCCAGAACCGGCCTGGGCGGATAGTTATTGTCCAGTATATAAATCGTGCCCGACGGAGCCCGCATCAGGCAGCCGGCTATAACCATAAATATGCCGGCGCATATTATTGAGAACAAAATAGTCTTTTTCATAAATCCATCCTTTCTAAGAATTTATTATACCATAAAAGAATAAGTGATGTCAAGGAAAATAGCCACAGATTTCACAGATTAAATCCCTGCCTGCGGCAGGCAGGGGCGTCCCGCTGGGGCGGGATAAACTCCGAACACAGAGTTAAATCCGTGTCCATCTGTGTTAATCTTTGGTTTCTACTTTCGTCCCGTGATTTCCAGATGGCCGGCTGAACCGAGTAATGCTTCTTCCGAATGGAGTTCTAATTCCAATTTCAATAAGCGGTCAAATGCCGTACGGTCCTGTAATATCTCGCTGTTCTGTCTGATAGGTAGGACGGTCTTGCCAATGATTGATAATACCTCAAATCCGTTTTCTATGAATAGTTTCTTTAACCGGTCCGGCGTGAAATAGGTAATCGGATATTGTTCGTTAATGTCATTGGTGAACCATTTGGTCTTGCCGCTTCTGATGAGTTCTTCCAATTCATCTATCTTATTTTGTTCTAAAAACACCCGCATCCCGCCGTATTT
>JAZDFP010000024.1:0-8957 GCA_043807745.1 Planctomycetota bacterium | reverse complement strand
TTTCTTTAGATTCCTTTATTTCACCAATAACAGCCTCTGTGGTTAAAAGAAGAGCCGCTACGCTTGAAGCGTTTTCTAATGCACAACGAACTACCTTAGTCGGGTCAATAATGCCTGCCTTTAACATATCAACATATTCGCTCTTGTCTGCGTCAAAGCCGATATTTTGTTTTTCCTCACGGACTCTCTGGGCGACAATCGCTCCATTCAACCCGGCATTATCCGCAATCTGTTTCAAAGGAGACTCTAAGGCTCTACGCACAATATCAATCCCGGTAGTCATATCGTCTTTTGCTTTTATTTTCTCAAGAGCAGGAATGCAACGAAGTAAAGCTACGCCTCCACCCGGCAAAATACCCTCTTCTACTGCGGCTTTAGTTGCATGCAGAGCATCATCAATCCGAGCTTTTTTCTCTTTCATTTCCACTTCAGTAGCAGCACCAACATTTATCTTGGCAACACCACCAGTAAGTTTTGCCAGACGCTCCTGAAGTTTTTCCTTATCATAATCGGAAGTTGTGGTTTCCATTTCCTTACGAATCTGATTTATTCTACCCTGAATAGCTGAACTTGACCCTGCACCTTCAATAATTGTGGTATTTTCCTTGTCAATCACAATCTTCTTGGCTTTACCAAGATAGTCTAAATCAATTTTCTCTAATTCAATACCAAGGTCTTCAAAGATGGCTTTACCACCGGTCATTACAGCAATATCATTCATCATTTCTTTTCGGCGGTCGCCATAACCGGGTGATTTTACTGCTGCTACCTTAAGAGTGCCTCTCAAACGATTAACTACTAAAGTAGCCAGCGCTTCACCTTCGACTTCTTCGGCAATAATTAATAACGGTTTACCTTTCGCCGCAGTTTTTTCTAATATTGGCAGGAGGTCTTTGACCGTAGAAATTTTCTTCTCATAAATAAGGATGTAGCTGTCTTCTAACACTACCTCCATATTCTGCGGGTCCGTTATGAAATAAGGAGAAATATAACCCTTATCAAATTGCATACCTTCAACCCATGTCCAATCAGTTTTTAAACTCTTGGCTTCTTCAACTGTAATAACACCATCATGACCGACCTTGTCCATTGCTGCGGCAATGAGATTGCCGATTTCCTTATCATTATTAGCAGCAATAGTGCCAACCTGAGCAATTTCTTCTTTGCCCTTTACTTTAACAGACATCTTTTTTAATTCCTCAATGGTAATCTCAACGGCTTTTTCAATACCCTGCTTAAGAGCCATCGGATTAGCACCTGCCACAACATTCTTAAGTCCTTCGGTAAAAATTGCCTCGGCAAGGACTGTGGCAGTAGTAGTTCCATCGCCTGCTACCTCACTTGTCTTAGAAGCGACCTCTTTAACCATCTGAGCTCCCATATTTTCAAATGTATCTTTAAGCTCAATCTCTTTCGCAACCGTGACACCATCTTTGGTAATTATTGGGGCGCCGAATTTTCTCTCTAAGATTACATTACGCCCACGCGGCCCCAGTGTAATTTTTACTGCTTTGGCAAGAGCGACAACGCCTTTCTTAATAGCCTCACGTGATTCCTGCTCATATATTATTTTTTTAGCTGCCATATTAATTCATACCTCCTTCAACTTTATTATTTTTATAACCGCTGGTTTTATACCCCGAGCGGTAAATTAAGCCCGGCCTTTGCACGCAAGGGCTGGGTGGTTATTCTAAAACAGCAAGAATATCCTCTTCATTCATAATAAGATATTCTTTATTATCAATTTTAACTTCACTGCCGGCAAATGACGAAAAAATAATCTTTTCGCCCACTTTAACGGAAGGTGAAACACGCGAACCATTATCTAAAAGTTTTCCATCGCCAATGGCGATAATCTTCCCTTCCTTGGGTTTTTCTTTTGCGGTATCAGGAAGAACTATGCCGCCCTTGGTTTTGCTTTCTGGTTCTATTCTCGCCACAATAATTTTATCGCCGATAGGTTTTAATTTCATGATTGTTTGCCTCCTTTCCTTTCTTAAAAGTTTAATGCTATTGCTGTTATTCCTAAATAAAACAAGAATATAATATATTAACAATATTTTTCCAGAAGTCAAGAAAAATATTGGGGATTTATAAAATTGTTCCTTTAGATATGACTACGATACCATCCGGACTTATTGTGAACCTTTTCCGGTCCTCTTCTAAATTATAACCGATTTCAGCTCTTTCCGGAATTACCACATCTTTATCAATGATGGCTCTTTTAATTTTCGCATAACGGCCGACATTAACATTCTCAAAGAGGATAGAGTGTGTTACCTGAGAAAAACTATTTACCCGCACATTATGAGAAAGTATGGAATTCATAACTTTCCCACCACTGATAATACACCCTGGAGAAACCGTAGAATCTAAAGCCATCCCGATACGATTCTCCGAATCACCACCAGAAAAGACAAACTTGGGTGGTGGTAGTTGAGCTGCTACAGTGTGAATAGGCCATTCTTTATCATAAAGATTAAGAAGCGGGTCAACATTCACCAAATCCATATTAGCCTGATAATAAGTGTCTATCGTCCCCACATCACGCCAGTATTTCGCTCCCTTCTTATTTTCATCTATAAAATTAAAGGCGAGAATGTTATATTTACCAATGGAATTAGGAATAATATCACGACCAAAATCATGGGTGCTTTGATGATTCTGCTCGTCAGCAGAAAGAATCTTATAAAGGGTTTCAGTTTTGAATACATAAATACCCATAGATGCCAAACAAAGATTTGGAGTTGACGGAATAGTCTTTGCATCCGAAGGTTGAGGTTTTTCCTGGAAACTAATTATTCTATTGTTTTCATCTGCCTCCATAATCCCATATAGATTTGTCATCTCACGAGAAACCTCAATAGCAGAAACAGTAATATCGGCATTTCTGTCACGATGAAATCTCAAAATATGATTATAATCCATTTTATAGACATGGTCACCCGCCAGAATAATAACATACTCCGGTGTCTCTTTTTCAATAGAATAAATATTCTGGTTGACAGCATCAGCGGTTCCCAGATACCAGTTATCCGTTACCCGTTTCTGGGGTGAAATCGGCTCAATATATTCGCCCAATGCTGAAGAAAGAAAACTCCATCCTTCGCGTAAATGACGATTAAGAGAAATACACTTATATTGAACGAGAACTATTATCTTCCTTAGATTGGAATTAATCGCATTACTTAAACTAAAATCAATAATGCGATATATTCCGCCAAAAGGAACAGCCGGTTTGGTGCGGTCACGCGTTAAAGGGTCAAGCCGCTCTCCTTTTCCACCTGCCAGAACTATGACTAAAACTTTCTTGAGTAATTTTACCATATAATTATTATTTCTTTATTACTCATTCATCTCGGGACTACTTCAGTGAACCTCGCCCCGTTAGGGGTAGCCTAATAGTAATCCCTCGCTATGCTCGGGATAAGTGCGACTAATTCCCCCGCCTCGGCGGGGTCAAAGTCGCACTAATAAACGAAATGCAATTATGCCGCAGTCGG
This sequence comes from Planctomycetota bacterium, assembly GCA_043807745.1. GTDB lineage: Bacteria > Planctomycetota > MHYJ01 > JACQXL01 > JACQXL01 > JAZDFP01. The sequence goes on along the minus strand of JAZDFP010000024.1, from coordinate 5,454 downwards.
TTATTTAGCCCCTTTCGGTTTTTTATCTACTAATGCCACTTTCAAAGCATCTTCTATATTATCTACCAGCTTAAAATTAAGCCCATCAAGAATATGCTTGGGTATTTCTTTGAGGTCTTTCTGATTCTCTCTTGGTAAAATTATGGTCTTGATACCGGCTCTTCTTGCAGCGATAACTTTTTCTTTAATGCCTCCGACCGGTAATATTTTACCCCGTAAAGTAATTTCGCCTGTCATAGAAACATCGTTCCTAACCGGTTTATTCATAAAAAGCGAAATTAAGGAAATTCCTATAGTAATACCGGCTGATGGTCCATCCTTGGGGATAGCGCCGGCTGGCACATGAATATGAATATCGGAATTCTTAAAAGAATTCTCCGAGATTTTAAGTCTTTCAGCATGGCTTCTGATATAACTCAACGCAGCGCGGGCTGACTCCTTCATCACATCGCCTAAATATCCTGTTAAAATAAGATTATTATTCCCTTTCATCTTTGTTGATTCTACAAAAATAATATCGCCACCTACGGGTGTCCAAGCCATACCGGTTGCAACTCCTTGTTCTGGTTTTCTGCCTGCCAGTTCCGAGAAGAATTTAACCGGTCCAAGAAAATCCTCTATATTTTTGGCAGTCGGTTTTGGTAGCGGTTTTTTAGAATTCTCTTCAGATGCCTTATACTTGGCGACCTTGCGACATACATTGGCTATCTCCCGCTCCAGATTCCTTACACCGGACTCCCGCGTATAATCTCTGATGATTTTATCAATTAATTCCGGGTTAAATTTCAAATCATTTTCATCCAACCCGTGTTCTTTTAATTGTTTAATTATTAAATGATTCTGGGCAATTTTAAGTTTTTCCTCAGCAATATAACCGGGTAATTCCAAAACCTCCATACGGTCCCGTAAAGCCGACGGAATAGTATCAAGAATATTAGCCGTAGTAATGAACATAACTGATGAAAGGTCAAACGAAACTTCCAAATAATGGTCTGAAAAAGAGTTGTTTTGTTCGGGGTCAAGCACTTCTAAAAGTGCCGAGGCAGGGTCGCCTCTGAAATCAGTGCCGATTTTGTCTATCTCATCAAGCATAAAAACAGGATTTTTAGAGCCGGCTTTTCTAATCCACTGGATAATCCTGCCCGGTAATGCCCCGACATACGTCCTGCGATGTCCGCGGATTTCCGCTTCATCACGAATTCCACCTAATGAAAACCTTACGAATTTTCTACCTAATGCCCGTGCGATTGATTTTCCCAATGAAGTTTTACCTACGCCAGGCGGACCGACAAAACACAGTATCGGCCCCTTCATATCGGGTTTCAATTTCCGCACTGCCAGATACTCTAAAATTCGTTCCTTTACTTTCTCTAACCCATAATGGTCTTCATCAAGTATTTTACCGGCACGTTTAATATCCAGATTATCCTTGGTAGGAATACTCCATGGCAGATTAATCAACCAATCCAGATATGTCCTGGCAACCGTATATTCAGCCGATGATGGATGAATCCTACTCAAACGAACAAGTTCCTCCTCAGCAATCTTCTTGGCTTCTTCCGGCAACTTGGCTTTATCCAATTGTTCTTTTAATTTATTGATTTCCGACTTATGAGCATTGGCTTCACCCAATTCACGTTGAATAATTCTCATCTGTTCCCGCAGGATTTGCTCCCGCTGTGCTTTTGTTATTTCATCCCTGATTTCCATATTAATTCTGTTGCCTAATCTCAATACTTCTGCCTCGCGGTTTAATAACCTGATTAACCGCTCGAATTTTTCCTTAAGACTATCCAATTCCAGAATCTTTTGCTTCTCCTCTAACGGGAAATTCATATTAGAGGTAATAAAATAACACATTGTCAAAGAGGATGTTATGTTCATCGCGGCAAGTTTTAATTCCTCTATGGGCAGGTATGGAATCTGTTTAATGAGGTCAATGAAAATATTTGTTGCCGTCCGCGTCAGGGCTTCTATTTCCGCGTTTTGCTCAATGTTTTCCTTGGCTATTAAAACTCTCGCCTTAAGATATGGCTTACGTTGAATTATACCTTCCAATTTAATCCGCTCTACTCCTTGAATCAAAAGTCGGACACTGCCATCAGGAAATTTGAACATCTTGACTACTTCAACTCTGCAACCGTATTCATATAAATCAATCGGTTTAACATCCATTTCTATTGACGTAACCTGTACACCTTTTTCGTCTGCAGGTTCTTGAGCCTGTTTATCATCTGTTAATTCCTGTTCAGCAATTTCATCTATAATTTCTTTCTCTTCTAAAGCCTCGCTAACAGCAGAAGGTTTTATGGCAACGAAAGCAAATGTCTTAGCACCTGCTAAAGCATCGTCAATTAACTGTATCGCCTCAGATTGTGTAATAATCAAAGGCAGTACGGTTCCCGGGTAGATTACCAGGTTTCTTATTGTCATAATGGATAGTTCCATTGTCGCCCTGGTAGGTAACGGATTGTTTATTTCTTTATTATCAGTATTACTCATTAAACTTTCCCTAATGTAATTTCAATATGTTTTATAGTTTTAGCACCCCGTGTCTGGCCTGACTTTTTGCTTTTAGGTATGGCAATCTCAAGAAAGCCATCCTTATAAAAACCGCTTGATTGTTCCGGCTCAACACCGCAATAAATCTCAATCACCTTTTCAAATTTACCGTAATCAATTTCCATTTGTCTGAAGGTGCGTTTAGCCCGGGCATCACGTTCATCACGGGAGCCGGTAATTATTAACTTGTTGCCATCAAGCGAGACAAGAATTTCTTCGGGTTTCATCCCGGCAACCTCACTGCGGATGACAAATTCTTTATCGGTCTCAAATATATCGGTGGGCGGAGAAAAAACCTTTTCCGTATAGATTGACACTAATTTGCTGGAAGAGATAAAAATCTCACTGAAACCTGATGAGCCGATACGGCATACCTCATCACCAGTTCCATCACTGCTTAATTTACCAGTTCCGGGTCCTCGCCCGGAGAGCTTGTCAGGGTTCGTAGGGTTATATTTAACCGGATGAAAATATTTTGTTTGCATACCGCCTTCTCCTTTTACTTGCTGTTAGACCTCTGGTCTTTACAGCGAGTTATCCCGACGAATGTCGGGTATCATTTAGTCCCCGCATACCGCGAGAATGGGTAAGGGACGTTTCGTTATTATCTTCTGTTTCGGCTGATTAATATCAACCGTATAAGTTGTAAAATAGCCATCAATGTTGCGGCAACGTAAGTCAGCGCTGCGGCATTAAGAACCTTCCGCACCAGCGGTCTCTCATTCTCGGTAATAATTCCCTGCCCGGTCAATAAAGCCATTGCCCGATTGCTCGCATTAAACTCTGTCGGAAGCGTAACTATCTGGAAAACAACTATACCGGCAAAAAGATATATCCCAACCGTAATTAATACAGGAATACTCATAAAAATACCGGCGAGAAATAACATCATCCATAAATAATTACTCGCACCGACAATGGGATAGATACCGTTGCGAATCATTACGGGCAGATAACCTGTAGCGTGCTGGATGGCGTGCCCAGTCTCGTGAGCCGCAATCCCAACGGCTGATAAAGACTCGTTATTATAAACGCCACTTGAAAGACGGATAACCTTCTTCCTCGGGTCATAGTGGTCTGTCAATTCACCGCCGGTTTGTTCTATTGTAACATCAATGAGATTCTGTGATTGGAGTATGCTCTGTGCGACACGGGCTCCGGAAATACCCCGCTCGGAAATAACCCGGCTGAATTTAGTGTATGCCGAATGCACCTTCATCTGGGCATACAACCCTAAAATCACTCCCGGAATCAATAAAATAAAAGTCCAATCAAAAAATCCCGGCATCATCACGATTAACTCCCTGCTATTGCTTTAATTATTTTATTATATAAAACTGACTGTAATAATCAAGAGAAATACAAGAAAAATTAGCCACAGATTATTTATCCCGAGTATTTCCGAGGGACACAGATTTAAGATTTAATCCGTGTAATGATTCCTTTATAACCGATTCTTTTCACCGGCATAAATCTTAAACTATTATGCAGTTTTTCACCCTGTTCAAACATTCATATATATATGGACATTTAGTATGAAATCGTATATATTATATATGAAAAGGAGAAAATATAATATGCTTAAAATAAAATCGGCGATATTAATATTATTGGTTGCTCTGATGCTAATCACTTCGTGTAATATAAATATAGATAACGATAGCGGAAGTAGTGGGCCAACCATTCCACAAACGCCGCCATCTGTAACTACTGATTCGGCTACTGATATAACCGTTAATTCTGCTACATTAAATGGAACGGTTAATCCAAATGGTTTTAACACTTCTACAACTTTTCAGTGGGGCATTTCTACCGGATACGGCAATTATACCTCTTATCAATCAATTGGAAAGGGGAATAGTAGTATTGTTATTTCTGCTACCATAAGCGGATTACTTTCTGAGACAACTTACTATTTTCAGTTACGTGCTATAAATATTAATGGCACATCATACGGCTCAGGATTATCTTTTACCACTCAAACACCTGCTACAGCACCGGTTCAAGTTACATCACCTAATCCGGCAAGTGGAACGCCAAATGCTTCAATTAATACTCAACTCTCCTGGGCTCCTGCCAGTGGCGCATCTTCTTATGATGTATATTTCGGCACGACCTCGCCCGGGACTTCTATAGGCAACCAGACCGGCAGAACCTACAACCCCGGCACACTTGCTTACAGCACCACATATTACTGGCGGATTGACTCAAGGAATTCTATCGGTCCGACAATCGGTATTATCTGGAGTTTTACCACTCAAGCGCCGCCAATATCACCGACCTGCACCACCGATGCAGCAAATAATAATTTTCCTTATCAGTATTCACCGATATTAAACGGCACGGTCAATCCTAACGGGTCTGCTACTAACGTCTATTTTGAATATGGAATTACTACTACTCCTATTACCTATCCGCTCAGCACAACTTCTCGGTCCATAGGCAGCGGCACGACCAATATTGCGGTTACGGCTTCCGGTCTAAGCGGATTGGTATTAGTTAGAGCGTATAATTTTAGGATTGTGGGAATCAATGCCGCCGGCACAACCTATGGGAATAATATGACATTTGATACTTATGGAACACTGCCGGTAAGACCGCCACCGACCTGCACCACTAATCCTGCAACTAATATAATTGATGTTAATCCTTATTCCGAGAGTTCAGCAACGTTAAACGGCACGGTCAATCCGAACGGGTCTGCTACTAACGCCTATTTTGAGTGGGGACAGACCATTCCTCCGATAGAATTAGGTGGGCTTCCAAGTTTATACCAATTTACCACAACCGAACAGATTATCGGTAGCGGGACAGGCGACGTTGCGGTCACGGCTGTTATAACCTCGTTAACACCATTGGACTATAACTTCAGGGTTGTCGGAACCAATTCTT
>JAZDFP010000023.1:0-4902 GCA_043807745.1 Planctomycetota bacterium | reverse complement strand
ATTGATGGTATTCAATGTCTCGGTCAACGTGCCGATTTGATTCACCTTTATCAGGATAGAATTTGCCACGCCTTCCTTTATCCCCCGTTTTAATCTGACGGGATTGGTCACAAAGACATCATCGCCCACAATCTGTATTTTATTGCCGATTGTCCGGGTCAGCAAAGCCCAGCCGGCCCAGTCATCCTGAGCCATACCATCCTCAATGGATATTATCGGATATTGTTCCACCCATTTCCTGTATAAATCAACCATCTGTTCGGATGAATATATTTGCTTGGAAGATTTCTTGAACACATATTGACTATTTTCGAAGAACTCACTTGCGGCTGAATCAATTGCTAATGCTATCTGTTCACCAGCCTTGTATCCGGCTTGTTCTATGGCTTTCAAGATAACCTCAAATGCCTCCTCGTTGGACTTGAGATTAGGCGCAAAACCACCTTCATCACCCACCGAGGTGGAATAACCCATACCTTTAAGGACCTTCTTAAGATTATGAAAGACCTCCACGCCCATCCGCAATGCTTCTGAGAATGTCTGGGCTCCACGGGGCACAATCATAAATTCCTGGATATCCAGACTGCTGTCTGCATGGGCACCGCCATTAACTATATTCATAAAAGGAACGGGCAGGGTCTTGGCATCCGAACCACCGAGATACAAATAAAGCGGCGCCTTTTTGGCATTAGCCGCGGCGCGGGCGCAAGCCATTGAAACCGCTACCATCGCATTTGCCCCTAATTTGCTCTTATTAGGTGTTCCATCAAGTTCTATTAATAATTTATCAATCGCCTTCTGCTTGGTAATTGATTTACCGACTAGAGCCGGAGCGATAATACTATTAATATTAGACACGGCATTGGTCACGCCCTTACCTAAATAACGCTTGGGGTCGGCATCGCGTAATTCCAATGCCTCGTGCTCGCCGGTAGAAGCGCCGGACGGCGCAGCTGCCCTGCCTAAAACACCGTTCGTCAAAAGCACATCCGCCTCTACTGTCGGATTACCCCTTGAATCCAATATCTCACGACCGACAACACAATCTATTTTACTCATTCTGGAAACCTCTGCCACGAAGACATCCCGCCAAGGCGGAACACTAAGAAGGAATTAGATGGTTGTTTCCTTTGTGTCTTGGTGCCTTTGTGGCAAGGTAATATAATTTCCTATACAGTCAAGAAAATCAGGATAAATTAGTAATTGGTAAACGGATTAAGCAGACTTGCCTACCTCAGGCAGGTTAATCTGATTATCAGATAAATCCGTTCAAATCTGCTTACTCTTATCTTTTGGCGCCAAAAGAACACAAACTATTTTTCTCTCTGTGCCCTTTGTGGTGAACGAATTCTTATACGTGTTCATCTGTAGTTCTGTTAATCTGTGGAATCTGTGGCTATCCCCTTAACACAATCACACTGAATCTGCTATCATACAACGCCGGGGCGAGCAGGGTAACCCTGATTGAACCGTATATATTCAGGGCTATTATTTGAATCTCACCGCTCCTTTGATTGGTCGGATAGAATCCCAAAATCTGGCCATTGACCAAATCAGGGTCATTAGCCGAATCTCCGTTATATTGTCCTTGCAGAATTACAACTCCCACAACCTTATAACCTAATTTAGGTATCGTCACCGCGCCATCGGCTATCTTTTCTGTCGTTACACTTTCAACTTGTAACTTAGAACTTGTAACTTGTAACTCGCCGATTTTCGGCGTTGTTACTGCATTATCGGCTATTTCTTCAGTTGCAATAGGAGGAGTTAGTGGTCTTGATACCCCGCCACCCGGAGCAACCCACTCAAACCTTTCCTGTGCCTGATTGTAAGAAGGGACTTCACCATCAGCAGGGCTATCAACTGCCCGGATATGTCTTGGCTCAACCGAGCCGTCAATAATCTCTAAATAGCCGACAGAGTTAGAGGCAAGTTTTATTTTAGTAACAGCGCTATCGGCTATCTTGGCAGTCGTAACCGCGCTTGACGCCAGTTTACCTGATGTTACCTGCCCGTCTTTGATATTATCGTTCTCAACCGCATTGACCGCTATCTTTGCTCTGGTAATTGCGCCATCATTGATTTCCGCGCTTTCAACCTGCGGGCTAATCGGTCTGGTAATCGCTGATGGTGGTGTTATCGGCAAAACCAGTTTATCCTGCGTAATCGTTTTATCAGCAATCTTATCATTGGTGATTACCTTATCCTTAATCTTATTGGCAGTTACAGCACCATCCTGTAACTTAGCGTTTGTTACTGCGTCATCAACTATTTTATCGGTCGTAACCGCGCATTTAGCAATCTTGGATGTCGTTACCGCATAGGTTGCGATATGAGACGTCTTTACTTCTAATGGTTTTAACATATAATCCTCACAATCCTTACCACAAAGACACAAAGACACGAAGAAGTTAGTGTGTATTCGTGTTCATTCGTGGTTAATTAATTTCTTTGCCACAGAGGCACAGAGGACACAGAGTTAAATCCGTGTCCATCTGTGTTTATCTGTGGTTACCGTATTTTACTACGGCGTTGCTACTATAATCTCCAGATATTTCCGGCCGTCAATCAAGACCCAATCGCAATGCGAAACACCGGCAGTAGCAAAAGCCACATAAGCCGCATTCTGCAATGACGCAATCAGGTCATTAATATGGTCGTTCTCCGCCGTGATTACCGTCGGGTCCCAGTCCGCGCTAATCAGCACCTTGCCTGACTGCACTATCCGGTTGACAATCGCCGATTTCAGGGCAGTTCTCATATCAGGCGTGACACGAGCCACGTTAACCGGCCCGCCTAAACCGACATGGTCATCGCCCCGCAGATGCCCTTCAACCGTGATATCACCGGTCAGCCACATTGCGGCTATCGGCGCCATACCTATACCAATCTCACGTGAGCCGGTAAAAGGCAGGACGTTCTTCGCCACCTTCTGGCTATAGACCTCGGCTGAGGCATCAATGGACTCCTTGTATCGCTTACAAGGTTCGCCGTCAACCGTCTCAAATGCCTGTGCCAGAGAGCCGATATAATTATCGTAACTCTTGGCGATATTATCCGCCTGCTTGCGGACAATCCGGTTACGGTCAAGGCCTGACCGGGACACAAAACCCGGATTAAGCAACGGCGCAAATCCGGTCGCGGCTGGCAGAGCCAATTTCGCCTTATAATCGGACTCATTACCGATTGCCAGTTGTATCTGCTGATAAGTCAAATCAGCATTATTCTTGGTCCCTCGTTTCCATCGCTCCACCTGAACATCGCCGGCTTCGGCAATGTCAGTCAGAACCGCCAGTTTAACTTCACTAATCGTTCCCATTTAAATAACCTCCTGTTAGTTAGACATTCGTCATTAGACATTAGTCATTTAGTTATCTACCTTTTCGGTAGTAACTGTTCATTAGGTCTTCGGGGCGGAAGTTTAGTCTCCTTTTTTACCCCTTTAGATTTCTTGGTCTGTTTCGTGCTCATACTCATTAACCTCCTATTAGTAAGCGGATTAAACGGATATAACCGATTAACCCTGTTAGTTAGCGATTCCGCCTGTGCATTACCCCGCTGGTGAGGGCAATGACCAGCCACAGTCAGAACCTACTTATGTAATAAGCAAATCCTGTGCCAGAATGAGATTGCTTTTAATTATTAGAGATGTTTTAACGGGCAGAATGATGGAACAGATTGATTTTATTGAAGATAAGATAGCACCTGATTTTTACTTATAAGCGATAACGGAATGAATTGTAGAAGAGAAATGCTTTTGCTCTGGTTAATGACTATCCAATAACTGGTTAATGATTAACCACTTCTGGATAATAAGTCATCACGTGGATTACTTAGTTTGTATATATTTATTTTCTTTCTTAACGTGACACGGTCAATGCCTAATAACTTTGACGCATGAGAATAATTATAATTTGTGATAATCAACGCCTTTTTAATACGGTCACGTTCCATTTCTTGCTGTGCTTCCTTTAACGAAAGGAATTTACTTTGCGAACTAAAAGTGCGTTCAAAGACAGATTTCGGCACTATGACGGTTTTTCGTTGCGATAATGTTCTATTTAGTTCGTCTGTATTAAAATCCGTTTCAGAGGAACGGGCCGTATGACAGACGATATTATTTAACTCCCGAACATTACCCGGAAAAGAATAACCAACTAATAAAGCCTTATCATCATTGCCTAAAACATAAGAAGTATGGTGTTGCTCATTCCATCCGTTTATAAAGTATTCGGCAAGAGGCACAATATCTTCAGGTCGTTTTCGCAGAGGCGGAATAACAATGGTTTCACCGCTAAGGCGATGATATAAATCATTGCGGAAATAGGTGCCTGCTTGTAAATCTGTAAGAGATTTATTAGTTGCGGCGATAATCCGCGTATCTGTGTTGATGCGTTCGCAACTGCCCATAGGAGAATACCATCTTTCGTCTACAGTTTTTAGCAATTTGAATTGTCCATGTGGTGAAAGGTCTCCGATTTCGTCCATAAAAACAGTCCCGCCTTTTGCTAGTGCAAAAGCGCCTATACGGTTTGTATCTGCTCCAGTAAAAGCGCCTTTTACATAACCGAAAAGTTCACTATCCAATAAATTATCATCACGAGATAAGACCGGTTCTACAAATGGCTCGCTGCAACGTTGAGGCGTTTGATAGTGGATATAATCAGCCAGCATAGTCTTGCCCACGCCGCTTTCGCCTAATAAAAGAACAGGCACATCTTTATCTTTATGAGCAATGTTACGACATCGCTCGGCAATATCGTGCATTTGTAAACTTTTGTATATCATTTTAAAACCTCACTATTGAGTTATTTAAATATTACCAATAAAAAAATCCCATTGGCACGCGAAAATTAGAGCGTTACCAATGGGATTTATTAGACCCAAAGAAACCCGCTAACC
>JAZDFP010000022.1:0-2852 GCA_043807745.1 Planctomycetota bacterium | reverse complement strand
GTGCCAGCCCCGACGTAACGTCGGGGCCGACAGTCACCAAAATAGTAATATTACCGTAAATAAAACCCGGCACATAACTTTTATCCGGGCTTTCCGATGGACAAGTTATGTGCTGGGTGATTCTCGACTTTTCAATGTATATCAGTAATTTTCTATAAAAAATATATAAAACTATTGACATATTTTATTATATTTATATTATATGAGCAAACGGACTAACGAGTCCGTCTATTCGGTGGCAGCTTGAAGCGCAACGAATTACTGCCACCATAACTGCCAGTAAATCGCTTCGCTTTAACTGGCAGTAATAGTCAACAAGTGCTTATCATTATGAAAAGAGAAGAACGATTGAAGAAACTTAAAAACCAACGAGAGGAAGAAATTATCTCTGTCGCGTCTGATATGTTCGCCAAACGGGGATACCACCTAACCGACTTAGAAGTCGTTGCCGATAAAATCGGCATCGGTAAGGGAACTATATATCGTTATTTCCCTTCCAAAGAAAAGCTTTTTACTGCTGTAATGGAACACTTTATGCACAAATTGGCAGATAAAATAAGAATGAGCATTAAGGACATTCAAAATCCTCTGGAACGATTAAAAGTCATCATTAGAAGTCATATGGATTTTTTTGATAGTAATTTCCAATTGATAGAACTGCTTATTCATTATCGCAGTGAATACAAAGATAAATTTAAATCTATTTTCCTAAAACATTACGCCGAAAATGCAACTAAAACAGAAGCGCTTATCAAAGAATGTATTGACGAAAAATTAATGAAGAATATACCACCGCGAGCAACAACCAATATACTGATGGATATTTTTGATGGAATGATTTTCAGCACTTTTTTAAGTGGTGATAAAAAAACCTTCCGCAAAAAAGGTAAATATCTGGAAGAGGTATTTATTAATAATCTGTTGTCAATAAAGAGGTAATTACAAGAAAACTTCGTAACTTCTGCCACGAAGGCACAAAGACACAAAGAAGAAATTAACGAATTGTTTTCTTAGTGTCTTTGTGGCTAAATTTTATACTTTCCTGTCCTATGAAAAAATATTTTATAATACTGCCAATAATTATTTGTAGCACCATAAGTAATCTTTTAGCAGAAGGTGAGACAAATATTCCGAAGATTACTAAATCTCTTTCGCTTGAAGATTGTCTCAAAATCGCCTCCGAAAATAACCGCCAGGTATTAATTATGAATGAAGCGGGTAATCAGGCTGAAGGCAAAATAACAGAAGCAAAAGCAGGGCGATATCCTTCTGTTTCCACTACCCTCAACTACACCAGAATCGACCAACTGCAATCCTTCAGCATGGGCGGTCCTAAAATAACAACGGGCAGTCTGGATAACTATAAAGCGGAACTTTCAGTCAGGCAATCGCTTTATACAGGCGGAATTATCAGTTCCGGTATCAAAACTGCTGAACTCGGTCAGCTAATACATAAAACACAGAAAGAAGACTTATTGCGAAACCTTAATTTCCAGATTAAAAAGGCTTATTATGATGTCCTGCTTGACGAGGAAACTGTAAAAGTAAATCTCAAAACCGAAGAGGCAAGTTTTGCTCATTTAGATGATGTTACCAAACAGCATAAACAGGGATTGGTTTCTAATTATGATTTATTACGCGCCAAAGTCCAATTATCTAATGTCCGGACCATGCTTATCCAAAGCCAATCAATACTAAAAATAAGTAAACTTTTTCTAATTAATCTGATAGGTTTGCCTCTTGACTCAGCCGATATTTTAACTCTATCTGACAAATTAGTCTATACATCCCAAATCTCAAATCTCAAATCCCAAATCCCAAATTATAATAATCGTCCTGATTTACGTGCGGCACAAATCAAAATGGATATTCAAAGAGAAACACTAAAAATGGCTAAAGCGGAAAATATTCCATCTTTTTCACTCGTAGGCAGTTACGGCGAAGAAAAACCTTCCCGCTATACAATGGGTAGCATAGAATGGGGTAATTATTGGAATATCTCGGCAATAATTTCCGTACCCATATTTGAGGGATTCAGAATAAGTGCAAAAATCAGACAAGAAACCTCAGCTTTACAGCAGGCAGAACTGGCTGAATTAGACCTAAGAGAACGTATAAATCTTGAACTACAACAGGTTATAATAAACATTAAGGATTCAATAGAACTGATTGCGTCACAAAAAGAAAATGTAGCTCAAGCTGAAGAAGGATTGCGACTGGTAGAAATCGGCTATAAAAACGGCGTAAATACCCAATTAGAAGTCATGGATACCCAGATAGCACTGGATACTGCTTCTAAAAATTATATCCAAGCGGTATACCTTTATAATATTGCTCAGGCAGCCCTTGAATCGGTAATTGCCAAATAAACAAACGCCCGAGCCACTGGCTCCCTGTGGGACCCAGTAGGGACGAGGCGAGCCCGCCTGACGGCGAGGCAGGGAGGAAGTTATGAAAAAATTGATTGTAGGTTTATTAATTATCATTGTAGTTACGGTCATCGTAATACGGATAATCCCGAAGAAGTCTGTCGAGACTAACGGCGAAAAAATTATTCCTGTAACAATAAAGGAATTTACCCGCTCGGACATTGTAGAAACAACATCATGTTTTGGCACAGTTAAAGCCTTAAATCAGGTGGATATCTATGCTAAGGTGAACGGCCGGGTAGAAAAGTTGTTAGTTAAAGATGGCCAGGAGGTAAAAAATGATGATGTCCTTGCCATACTGGAATATTCCGCAATCAAGGCGCAGATAGAACAATCCGAGGCCGGTCTTAATGCCGCAAAGGCTCAATTAAAACAGGCAGAAATCAATCTGGAAAATCTCTCTAAGGAACTACAACGCGTTAT
>JAZDFP010000021.1:0-2362 GCA_043807745.1 Planctomycetota bacterium | reverse complement strand
AATCGGGGGGAAGCACCTAACATATTATCAGGCACTGAAACGTGAAAAGGTCAGCAGTTGAGGTAATTGGGGTCAGGGCTAAACTATTGACAAAATGAGCAGTTCTTGAAATGTGAAATGAATAATCCAAGCAACGAGAGGACGGAATGACTGTAGAAGAATTAGGCTGTTGCGGAGCATATTGTAGGACCTGTCCGGTTTTGGAGTTAAAAGCCTGCATCGGCTGCAAATCAGGATATCGCATAGGCATACGGGATATTTCCAAGGCAAGATGCAAGATTAAGATATGCTGCATGAAAAAGGGCTATGCTTCCTGCGCTGATTGTAATAATTTCAATTCCTGCAAAACCATTCAAGGTTTTTATGGTAAGAATGGATACAAATATAAGAAGTACAGGGAAGCACTAGATTATATCCGAATAAAAGGGTATGCCCGCTTCATTAGGATCGCTAATAAATGGAAGATTCAGTATGGCAAACTTAGTGCCGGAATCCGGGGACATAATACTAATTAAATGAAAAAACAAATACTTGTACCAGCAGTTTTATTTGTTATTATTACGATAGCATATATAAATACCTGGGAATGGGTATGGCTAGAGCAACGGGGTCAGAGTTAAAATTTCGGGTCGGAGGGTAATTGGGGTCAGGGCTAAACTATTGACAAAATGGTAAACTGAATCCGGGGACACAGTACTAATTAATTAGAAACGGAGAATTATTTGATCAATCAAGATCCAAATATGAAACTAATCAATTCAAAAAGAAATACCTTTTTTAATAAGAAGGTATTCCCGGTGTTTTGGTTTGGCATGATAGCTTTGTTTATGTTCATGGCTTTCCCTACGGTTAAGGGAGATGCTATCATACCATTCTTTATGGCGCCAATCATGATGACTGTAGTCGGCGGTCTTATCATGAAATTGTTGATATTTGACTTAGTTGATGAAGTTTGGGACAGGGGTGATGTGCTGATCATCAGGAACAAAAAGGAAGAAGATATTATCCCCTTGGCTAATATCATGAATATCAGCTATACTACTTTTGTCAATCCACCGCGGGTAACGCTGATGCTAAGACAGTCCTGCAAGTTCGGCAAGGAAGTGACTTTTATGCCGCCTTTGCGCTGGTTCAATTTCACCAGGAGCCCGATCGTTGATGAATTAATTGAAAGAGTGGATAGAGCGAGAAAATAATTGCAAGAATAAAGGGGACGGTTCAATAAAGGGCAATAAAGGGGACGGTTCTAATTATATGGAGGGCAGATGAATAAGATAATAATCTTGATAATGTTAATAACATTAACTGGCTGCGCCGGGACAAGAATAAAATATGTTAACCCTGCTATATTTATAGATAAGGCTAAAACAATAGAAGGCAGTGCAACCTGGTACACTTATATTGGAAAAAGCAAAAACAGAATCTATTTAGAAGAAGGATCAGTAATCACTTCCGGAAGAATTACAGGTTTAAGCAAAAAACCAAGTGTCACTATTTACTGGACGGAATTAGGGCAGATACCTGATTCAGTTGTAAACGAATTAGAGATACAGAAATTAAAATATTTAGTGCCTAAACCAGGCAGAGATTGGGATATTAACAAGAAACTAGATATTCAAAAGCCTTAAATGAATAAAGGGGACGGTTCTAATTTAGCTAAGAACGATTACACAGATTTCAAACAAATTCCTTGATTACACAGATAAAACATATTGAATCCGGGGACAGAACTGAACTTATCAAGGAGAAACCCTCTGATACGATCATTAATTACCGTCCTGATGATAATCGCCTTTGCTGTAGCGGCCCGCGCTGAGGATCAGGCACCGTGGCACAAGGTGTCAATCACCATCTCGCCCTTTCACCTAGTTAACCCGGTTCTCCAAGTAACGGGTGAGCTGCGGCTCGCCAATAAAATCAGCGCCGCCGCGATTTTGGGAGGGGGCCAGGTCCAGGACGAGAATGACAAGAGCTATGGTGTCTGGGAGGTGGGCGGCCAATTCCGTTATTACCTCCTTGGATCGTTCACCCATGGTCTGATGCTGGGCGCTGACGCCGGTTATATTCATGTCGCCGGCCAACTCGACTCCCCGATTGATTATTATGTCGGAATAAGAACGGGGATATTCGTAGGGTACAAGATCGTAACAAAGAGAGGATTTACCTTTGAAGTGCAAATTGGACCGCAGTACGTCCGTAAGAGCGCGAACAACACCGAATTGCAGACGCTGGAGAACCTCAAGGTCGGCTGGTCGTTCTAGGAAAACAACGGGGTCAGCCTTTGAAACTTGAAATGGATTGATAAATGGTTAAAATTATAAGGGAATAAGGAAGAAACGATGACTAAACAGGAGAGGAGCTG
>JAZDFP010000020.1:0-4585 GCA_043807745.1 Planctomycetota bacterium | reverse complement strand
CTCGCCGTTTTCATCATAAGTCATTGCCCGGAATAGATAGCCGTATTTTGGCACGGTTCCATCAATTAATGGCTCAATAATATTCTTGCCAAAGGCATAGTTCTTTGCCGGAGATGCATCTGCTCTGGCTAAATCTATGGGAATAAATGCTATCTTAGTAGAGCCGTCAGCCTGATACATACGATGCAAACAGGATACATCATATGTCCAATAATCCTCTTTGCCATTACCATCAGCGTCTTGATGCATCCAAAGTGATTCTGCAGAAACAAAGCTTTTTAAAGAAGCCATAGCAGCTGCTTCGTTAGCAGACATTCGTCCTGTTAATAAGTTTGGTATGGCAATTGCGGCGACAATAGCAAGAAACGGTATCATAACAATCCAGAGTCCGCCCAGGATGATACCGGCAATCGCCCTGCCCTTACCGGCGAGAAGGCCGTTGCTTTCGCTAATCTTTACCAATGCGATAATACCGAAGATAATCGCCAGTAAAGAAGGCACAACCACAAAACATAGAACAATACCTATTATACCTAAGACCATGCTCCAGGTTGCCCATTTGGATGTTCGGGGTTTTACTGTCGGCTGCAGTCTTTCTGGGCTGCCCTGTGCCTGAGGCAGATCCGCCGTAGGCTGGACCTGTTCGGTTTTTATTTCTTCCATATTTCCCTTCTTTCTTTTGTAATATTCTGTCTTATCAACGAGGGTAACCCTCGTTGTCTACCGTAATAAATTTGTTTATTTGTTAGGTAGACAACGACCTTTATGGTCGTTGATACTTACTTATACAAACAAACTCCTCTGCAAAACCCTCCAGAAAAACTATCGGATAGGTTCTGAAGAAGACGGTTACCGGTAAAACAACGGTCTGCGTCAGGATACCCAAGCCGACAATCAGCGGGATAAAAGCCAGGGCAACGGCAATCCAAACCAGAGGATATTGTATAGATAACACCACTAATCCAACTAATATTGCGGCTGGCGGAATAGCCACGCAACAAACCACACACATAGAAAGACACATAACCAGAAGCGATGCCAGACTCAACCCCATCTTGAGCAGAATATAGAGGAAGAATTGCAGTTTATTGGTTCGCAGGATTGACCAGAATATTTTCCATGCTTGTAGAATCCTTATCTTGCGAAGATACATTATCGGCACGATAAAATCAACCGTGAAAACTCCGATTATTGCAAGGATAATAAGCAGTCCGATAAAAACCAGTCCGGCTCCGACCAGGCCGAGGATTATTCCCAGCGAAAACCCCTTGTCCACCCCGGCAAGTATCAGGATTGTTGTTGGAATGCCTATTATTAACAGGATTGCCAGAAGGGCATTTGGGGTAAAGATTATCCGCCAGAGGAAATATGACCAACCCAACGTTTTGTTTTCTTTATATGCCTGTTTTATCCGGACATCCTTTTTTATTACTCCATCAAGAAAGACAAAGGAGAATCTTGAACCGAAATAGATGAGAACGGCCCAGATAATTGTAATAAGCAGGATAACCGCAATTCCGACAATAATTATCAGCGTCAGATTTGCCAAGACCCACTGATATGCCTGGTTGAAAAAGGGTTCTAATTCGGCAAACTTCTTACCGGTATCACCTGGTATATTGAAGTTAAAACTATTACCCTGGCTGGTTCCCAATGCAGCCAGAAAGGCGACCAACCCGAACTTGAGCCATTTAACCGGTTTAAACGGCCTGAAGAGGACTGTTATCATGTGATTGAATGCAAGTATAATGGCATCAATCACGGAAATACTTGGCTGTCTGTTTGTAAAATCTGTCATTTTTGGAACTCGGTTACTAAATTTTGTCCTGCCTCAAATACCTCTTTTAGTGCGGTTGGATGTTTTATTATTACTCCTTTAGTATCTATACTTTTATAAAAGATATTGCCTGCATAGTCAACATTAATCGCCTTAAAGAAATATTTCACGGTTAATGAAGCACCGGTAAAAAGGTTTTCTCCCTTAGTGCCGCCGACCGAGATAAAGAATCCTTTGCGGTTATTGCTTTTCGGCATATTTTTCAAGATATATTTGCGCGCCCAGAGTGCCTGGCAGCGGTCTATTATTATTTTAACCTGAGCCGGGACATTATAAAAAAAGATAGGGGCTGATAATACGATAAGGTCTGCTTTTAATAATTTGTCATAGAGAACGGTCATTTCGTCCTTGATAATACATTCGCCGGTTGAAAGGCAGTCATTATATTCCAGGCAGGGAGAAATTTTCAGGTCTCTGATAAATACTTTCTTAATCTGAACAATTTGATTTGCAGATAACACTCCCTTGATGAATTCATCTAATAGAATGTCTGTATTTCCTTGTTGACGTGGGCTTCCATAAAGAGCTAAGACATACATATCGTCAAAGTTCAAGGGTTCAATAGTTCAAAGGCTTAAAGTTTATATTTTTAACTCTTGAACGTTTTTAACCGCATTCGGAATAGGCGCAGAGTGACAAACCACACAACCTTCTTCGTAAGATAGTATGCCTCCGCAATCCGGACAGGCACCTTTATGGAGAATAGCGGTTTTAGTCGGTTTTTTGGTGTTGTCAATAGTTGATAATTTGGATACTGTTTGAGTTGGACCATGTGCTGACTTTGGTTCGCCCACTGGGTGACCCTGCGGGTCATCTGTCTTTGAGACTTCGGTTGAAGAGGAGTGCGTTTGTTGCGATGATGTATTATCAATACAATATTCAAGTGCCTTGCTGATAGCATCGGCACAGGAAAGAATCTTACCACTTTTACCCCATGAAACAGAATGGCAGGAAATACCCTTCAGTTGTTCTATAATTTCTTTCATAGCTGCTCCACTGCGTAAAGAGAAAGAGATTAAACGCGAGATAGCCTCGGCTTGCGATGCCGCACAACCACCTGCCTTACCCATTGTGCTGAATAATTCAAATGGTTTATTATTATGGTCATAGTTGATGGTTACATAGAGTGTTCCGCAGCCGGTCTTTATTTTACGAGTAGCACCAAAGGTTAATTCCGGTCTTGGGCGGGGTGCTGCACTGAAAGGAATATCTTTGTCCTTTAAAGTTGCCTCTGATGGCTTCTGTTCTGTAGTTAATACCTGTTGACTACGGCATCCATCACGATAGACCGTAACTCCCTTACAGAATGTTCGATAAGCCATAAAATATGCCTGAGCAACATCTTCTCTGACGGCTGAGTTCCTGAAATTAACGGTTTTAGAAACGGCGTTGTCGGTGTATTTCTGGAATGCTGCTTGCATTCTGATATGCCATTCAGGTGTAATATCGTGTGCGGTAATAAAGACGTTGCGGACATCTGCCGGGATATCCATCATTTCCTGTATGCTGTTATGAGCCGCAATATTTTTCATTAAATCTTCCGAGTAAAAGCCGTCTTTTTTAGCAATAGCGGCAAATATCGGGTTGGCTTCTACGAGTTTCTCGCCATCAAGGACATTACGGCTGAAACAAACGGCAAAAAGCGGTTCAATACCGCTGGATGCACCGGCGATAATACTGATAGTGCCGGTAGGAGCAATAGTAGTAGTTGTAGCATTTCTTAAAAGAGGTCCGCCCGGACGGTGATAAATACTTTTCTTGAAATTAGGAAAAGCGCCTCTTTCTTCAGCCAGTGTCTGTGATGCGCGTCTGGATTCCAGAGAGATGAATTTCATAATCTCTTCTGCTGTCTCAAGGGCTTGTTCAGAATTATAAGGAATACCTAATTGAATGAGTAAATCAGCAAAACCCATTATGCCCAATCCGATTTTACGATTACCTTTTGTCATCTTCTCTATATCGGGTAATAAATAACTGTTAACTTCAATAACATTATCCAGGAAACGAACTGCCGAATGGATTGTCTTTCTTAATTTTTCCCAGACAATAACAGATTTACCGTTTTTGGAATCAATCATTTTTCCGAGATTAATAGAACCGAGATTGCAGGATTCATAGGATAAAAGAGGCTGTTCACCGCAAGGATTAGTGCTTTCAATCGTTCCGATATGAGGTGTGGGATTGGCTTTATTAAGACGGTCTATAAACACAATGCCCGGTTCACCGGATGCCCAGGATGTGTTAACAATGAGGTCAAAGACTTTTCGTGCATTGAGACGACCTGAGACTTGTTTAGTTCTTGGACTTATCAATTCGTATTCTTCGTTACGCTCAACTTTCCTCATAAATTCTTCGGTGATGCCAACAGAGATATTAAAATTATTCAACTGTTTTTCATCAGTTTTGCATGTAATGAATTGAATGATATCAGGATGGTCGTAATTGAGAATAGCCATATTAGCGCCGCGGCGGAATCCACCCTGGTTTATGGCTTCAGTTGCCTCATTAAATACCTTCATAAAGGATATTGGTCCGCTGGAGAGTCCATGAGAAGTGGATACCCTATCATTTTTAGGTCTGATATTTGTGAAAGAAAAACCCGTGCCCCCGCCACTTTTGTGAATAAGAGCCGCATTTCTTACTGTTTCAAAAATACTGGTGATAGAATCTCCAACAGGCAGAACGAAACAGGCGGAAAGTTGTTGTAATTCTCTACCGGCATTCATCAGGGTGGGAGAATTTGGCATA
>JAZDFP010000019.1:0-3318 GCA_043807745.1 Planctomycetota bacterium | reverse complement strand
CGGAGCCAGACGCTGGCTGAAAATAGGTCCGGTAGGATTCCAGCCGTCTGAAATAATGAAAATCGTTCTCATTATTTTTATAGCCGCTTTTATCAGCCGATACCCGGAACAGATTAAGTCTTTCAAGAAAGGTTTTATCCCTTTAAGCATCGTTATAGCCATCACGGTATTATTGATTATAGTAGAACCTGATATCGGCACTTCTTTATTTATTACCTTACTTGCCGGCATCATATTGATAATCGGCGGCTTACGGCTTAGTTATATCCTACCCATCGGATTAATTGTTGGTTCTGTGGTATTTTATATAGTAACATTATGTTATCCTCATATCCAAAACCGCCTGATGGTTTTTCTCCATCCGACGGCTGATACCGCAGGCAAGGGATATCAAATCAATCAAGCATTAATAGGATTAGGGTCCGGCGGTGCCACAGGACACGGGCTTGGTCTCTCGTATCAAAAATTATTCTACCTGCCCCAAGAACACACCGATTTTATCCTGTCAATCATTGGTGAAGAATTAGGATTTATCGGAACTTTAACCGTGGCTCTATTATTCTTCGCTTTATTATGGTATGGCAGAAAGATTGCAGTGGATACTGTTGACCCTTTCGGCTCTTTATTAGCTATTGGCATACCGTTGATGATTGTTATTCAGGCAGTCATTAATATGGCCGTAGTAACCGCTTTAATCCCTACCAAAGGCATATCCTTGCCGTTTATTAGTTACGGCGGTTCCGGATTATTGGTTTTCCTGTTTGCCATCGGTATCCTGCTTAACATCGCCCGCCAGAATGAGAAGATGAAACGCGAATCACACGAATAAATTATTCATCTTTATTCGCCCGACCTGCCTGACGGCAGGCAGGTTCGTGATATTCGTGTTTATAATTTACTTACCTTATGATAAAAATCTGTTGTGGCTTTTACGGAAAGTTCCGGGGAAAACTCCTTTGCCATTTTTAGACGTGCCTGTTCTGAAAATCTATCAAGCAATTCCTTATCCTTTGCCAGATGCAATATTGCCTGTGCCAGATTTTCAGGAGTATCATCAATCACTAATCCGCTCCGGTTATCATCAACAATTTCGGGCAGGACACCGCGCCTGGCAACAATCAGAGGTTTGCCGGCTGCCATCAATTCCAAAGCCGCACGGCAGGAACCGTCAGACCCCGGCACTAAATACACCCCAAAATCAAGTATGTTAATAATATCAAAATAATCATCCTTACGTGCCCCGTTAGAAGTGTTCAGAACGTCAGATATAAACCTTTGTCTTAGTTCATTTTCCTCACTGCTGTCTTCACTTCTAACGGGTTGAAGATGCAATGGTGTCTTGCTACTGCGGTAACCGGCGGAAATAACGTTATCGCCCAGATTCAATTCTTTAACAGGTTCGGTCACTAATTCATCATAATGCGTTCCCCGACCGATGATTAGTAATTTTACTGAGGGCATCTCCTTGACCACTAATCTCATCGCCTCAATAATAATATTAAATCGCCGATGACGTTGGACACGAGCTACCACGCCGATAACAATATCATCTTTCTTTAATCCCAATTCTGAACGAAGATTATCTCCTGATTTAATCTCCGGTCTGATGTCTACCGCACCGCCAATAGTCGCAATCCCGCAAGGCGGGACTAAAGAAAAGTTCTTGCAATCTATCTCGGCAAGGTTTTTGGAAAGTGCAATATAACCATCTGTGGCATATTTTAATAAGAATTTATTGGAATATGACAATTCTAATGGGAATCCCTTATGATTGGTCCTGATGATTTTTATGTTTTTATAGTGGCGTCGTACCCGATAAGAATAAAAATGGTCTATTGAACTATGGCAGTGAATAATATCAAAGCCCTGCTCCGAACTAATGTATCCGGTTAATTTCTTGATATTCTGTGCAATAGCCAGGAAGGGAAAATATTTCGGTAACGGCGAGAGTAGTAACGTCTTAATACCCGATTCTTTGGCTTTATCAGGCAGGTTACGACCTGACGAATCAGATGTCGGCGCTTGCAAACAAGCAGTAGCAAGACACTGTTGCATCTTCAACCCGTTAGAAGCGTTCTTATGAATAGGATGTAAAACTTTCTGATAGGTTATTATCTCCTCTACGGCTTCGTTTCTAACGGGGCAAGCCAGATGAACTATCTCACCGGATTTTATCAAACCTGAACAAAGATTCAATATCGGCTCACTCGGCCCGGTCCATTTCCAATCATTAAAAATATGTAATATCTTCATCGGCAATAAAAAGAGACCACTGATAAACACTGATAATAAACTAATAAACAAGATGAACCTCAAGTAAATTTAAATATTAAATAGGAATCCGTCATTTCAAACAGAGAAATTTATAAGGAAACCATAAAACCAAGATTAATGAATTTCCTGTCTTCCTGGATTCCTTATAGCATTATCTCTGTGTTCTTTGTGCCCTTTGTAGTAAACAAATTCTTATCCGTGTCCATCTGTGTTTATCTGTGGCTACGCCTTTGTGTCCTTTGTGTCTTTGTGGTGAAAAGAAAGGGTAATATTATGAAAAAAGCAAATAATAAAGATAAGTGCGAGAGATACGAGATTGCCGTGATGAATTTAGTTATGAGCGAGGATATCGGTATGCCTTAGGATGAGTTGTTTGCCCATCTTAAGGTATGCAAGGAGTGCCGTTCTGATTTGTTTGAATGGCGTGATACCTATACGGTGATGCGAATGGAAGCCGATGCCAAGAAGCCGGAGTATAAACAGAAAGCCGCAGAGATGGCCGCCCGGATTAAAAAGGATTTGATCTGTGATGTAACCAAAGACGGACAGACCGCAGACCGGGATAAGGAGATAGGCAAACCGGCCGGCGAACTCTGGAAAGTCATAGCCAGAGAGAAGATTATCAGGGTGGCGGATATCCCTCAGAAATTGATTAAATATGATATAGACCAGTCATTAGGCGCCTATGGCTGGCTTGCCAACGAGAAAAAGGTTGAGATTGTTTATCACGAGATTGGCAAATGCGTCAAACTGACCAAGGACGAGGAAGCCAAGATACCACAGGTCATGCCATAGACAGATGTGCCGTAGGCATCACAAATTTGTGATTTTCAGGGTGTCTTTAGGGACAGAATAGGCAAAAATCATCATTTTGTCTTTTTTATCCTCTTATATATAAATCAGGGGGGTGTTACCCCCCCTATCCCACCCTATCTCCCCCCCACCTATACCCCAACACTCTCTACCCGATACCCCAAGACTTCCTACCCGATACCCCAACACTCCCTACCCGATACCCCAAGACTCCCTACCCGATACCCCAAC
>JAZDFP010000018.1:0-5306 GCA_043807745.1 Planctomycetota bacterium | reverse complement strand
TCGTTTGATGAGCTTTTCAACTACAGGTTTTCCTCGCTTAAGGAATATTTACATCATTCTACACTTGTGAATACTTCTTTTATTTTGGACACAGGATATTTTTTAAATAATAAAAACAAATATAAATTATTCATAAGTAGTCGCGCCGATTATCAAAAAACGTTAGAATACATCAAATATACTGGAAAATGGGAATAGGTGGATTACTGTATTAATCTAATTAACCTGACAGGTTAGTTGTTAGTTAGGTTAGTTATTTCACTTAAGGAGGTGATGATCATTTATAATGATCGTTTATATCTATGATTTCTACCTCATCGGATGAAAGCATAACAAAAATAACCCGATATTTTATATCAATTCTAAATGAGTAGATCTTTAAGCTTTTTGGTTCTAACATTTCTATATGAAGAGAAGGATGACGAAAGTTACTGGTAAATAAAACTATTTGTTTAGCTAATTTCTTTTGTATTCCATGCTTTTTAGCATAGGATAACAAACTGGGTCGCACGGGTTTAACGTGCATATGGGGAAGATTGTGATAATCCTTTAATCACGCTTTCGATAAACTCCTGGCTATATTTTCCCGTTTGTGCCAATTCTAATTTGATTTCATTCAATGGTCGGGGAGTAAACGGTACAAACGGTAATTCTTGGGTAAAATACCGGCGTAGTAATGTGCGTATAAACTCAGAACGTGTGGCAAATCCCTGTTTCTGGGTTTCGCTATCTACTTGATTGGCTATTTGATTGGGAAGAGAGATGCTAAATGTGGTCATATTATTATATTATAACAATATTTGTTAAATTTTGTCAAGTCGATGTATAAGTCTAAGAATTCACACTCTTTGACAAAGTTTACAGTTATTTGTCATTGCGAGCGAAACGAAGTGGAGCGTGGCAATCTCGTTAATGGGATTGCTTCGTCGTCGTTCCTCCTCCTCGCAATGACATAGATTGATATGTTTCTGTCAAGAAGTGTGAACTCTTACTATAAGTCACATACATTTGAAACTCCGGAGGTGATATCGGGAATAGGTGGCAGGTTAGTTATTGAAGCAAGAACTTAGACAGTGGAATTAATTTGACGATTTTAGAGTCTTTTTTTATGCTATCTTCAACGCTCCATGTTAAAAGTATTAAGTTATCATATTTCAATATCTTAGAACCTACAAATCAATATTCCTGGGGATAATAGTCGGAGGGGGATTGCTCCACCATTCTTTGATAAGATTTTCAGCTAATTGACTCATAGTTTAGTTTCTATGGAACAATAGCAATGAATATCGTTCCATATGTCAAGTGTAGTTTTAGGTAGAGCGCCGTATCAATCTAAATAACCTGACAGGTTAATTACTGGAAAATGGGAATAGGTGGATTACTGTATTAATCTAATTAACCTGACAGGTTAAGGTTATCTTCGAACTTCTTGGGACGCATAGTCAATTATACAAATAAGAGGAAGATGGATTTTCTTATATTGTGACGGTCTAAATAACCTGACAGGTTATTATTTTTTCAACTTTTCTATCTCTTTCTTCAGCTCCTCAATCTGTTTTTGCTGAGTGGTAATTTGAGTTTGTTGTTCTTTGATAGCGTTTACCATTGCCCATAATACAGGATCGGCAGTAAATTGAAGATATCCAGTTTTATTGAGGGTAATTGCCTCCGGAATAACTGACTGGACATCTTGAGCAATGATGCCAATATGTTCTCCCGGATCATTAATTTCTAGAGGGTTGTTTTCTTTATAGGTATAAAAGATAGGGTTAATCTTCATGATTTCTGCCAACCCATGGTTATAATTGCCAACGACATCTTTTAATCTGGCATCAGAATAAATAGTCCAAGCGGTGTTGGTATCTTTTTCGGTAGTGGCGCTTCTTACGCGGAAGGTGCCATTGACATCAAGCTTGTTGGTTGGACTCGTCGTCCCGATGCCGACGTTGCCGCCTGACATTACTGTAAAAACAGGAGCGTTTGCCACACTATTTATAAACATTCTGTTTGTTACTCCAGCACCTGTTCCGTCATATTCTATACTCATACCATCTGTAGTACCCGCAGTTACGAATTCAGAAAATTGAATAGAAGGCCTTGATGAATTTGGAGCACTAAGCCCCAAGACCATAGTGCGAGCAGTTATGTCTCCTGAAGAATCATAAGCATGTAGTCGAACCCCTGGACTCGTCGTCCCAATGCCGACGTTGCCGAAGGAATCTAATGTAAAACGTTGTACTCTTACATCTGTACCTATCCATAAGGATAAGTTACCATTTGTATCAAGTCTAATTCTGCCTTTTTCTGCTGAGCCATAGTAGAAACCCAAGTCACTGTTGTATGTACTACCACCATTATCAATAATAGCCGTTGTATTACCAGCAGTTTTGACATGCAGTGATGCTGCGGGGGCAGTAATGCCGATGCCGACGTTGCCGACAAATGAACTGTTTCCAGTACCGCTGATAGTTAGGGTACCTGTAGCCGAAATATTTCCTTGATTAGTGAGATATATCTTCCTAACATATGAAGTGTCTGTTACTGCTAATCCGTATCCGGCTGTAGTAGTGTAAACGTCTACGTAACTACTTGCACCAGGATTTAGGGCAATATTACCGGTTCCTTTCAGATATGTTCCCATTTTTATATTCCCACTTACTTCGAGTTTTTCACTTGGCGCCGCCGTCCCGATGCCGACGTTGCCACTTGAGTTGATGGTTATTGCCAAAGTATCGGTTCCACCCGAGGTGACGATGCCCAGCCCCAGCGTGCTATTTAGCAGCTTGATGTATGAGCCGCCTGCACTCGTGTATTCACGGCCCCAAACACCACCTCCATCGATCCGCCAATTGTTTCCGATGCCCGTACCGTCATATGTATAGCCGGGTTCAGACGCCCACAAAAACAGATTGGCGTCTTGACTTCCACCATTTACGTACGCTTGCATGTGGAGAATTGTGGAGCCGTGCCCACCCTGGATTTCAAGTCTGCGGTCCGGTCCCGTCGTCCCGATGCCGACGTTGCCGGAAGAGTGCCAGATACCGCCGGGAGTTAGAAAAGTGCCGGTTGTGCCGGTGATATTAAGAGTGCCGACTACTCCATAAACCCGCTGAACTGTTCTAAATAATTGAACAGAAAAAAGACCAATGGCCACTAAAAAAAAGCCGATGGAAATTAAGCGAAGATAATTTCTCATGAGTTAATTTAAGAATAATACTTTCCGTATCAGGATGTCAAGAGTAATTCGCGAATGGTTGCTAATTTCAGCGAATTAAAGCTAATATTTGCGAATTTTCGGATTGATTAAACGCTTATATTCTAATCTTGGCGCTCTAAAGTTAATGATAATTCCAAGTTTAAGATTGGTGGTATCTAAATAAGCCAATAATTGTTTATAAAATTCATCTCTTAAAAAAGGAACAGTTTTGATTTCCAAAGCAATTTTATTATCAACGACAAAATCCAAAAAATACTTACCGATTTTACATTTTTCATAAGACAAATTAATCATTACCTCTTTTTGAAAAAAGACATGGTTTTGTTGCAACTCAATCTCAATTGCTCTTTGATAATATTTCTCCTGATAAGTACTTCCTAATTTTCTATGTATCTTAAATAAAATCCCCATTAGTTTATTATCAGCCAGTTAAATTGTATTTGTGTTGGCGATGGGGCAGCGGTGGTGACCGTAAAGTACGTTTTACCTCCGGTTGTTTTCTTCACGACCGTAAGAATTGGTGGCCCCACTCCGCCTCCGGCTCCGTTAGGGGTAAAGGTGGTGGGGGTGATATAAATAAGGGAACTGTCCTTAATAGTACTATTGTATATTATAATCTCCGATGAGTTGGCAGGCAGGATGCCGATGCCGGCAGATTTGGTTTGCGTCTCAATGGCCGGTGCATTAATACCGTTTTGGGCAAAGTTGTCGCTGGCGGCGATTATCGCGCCCGATTCCGTCGCATCCATATATTTATCAAGATTCAATTGTTTCATTGTCACATTGTTGAATTGAGCCGAACCACTAGCGTCAATACTAGCAACGGTTTCTCCTACTGGATTTTTTATCTCCAATGCTTGAGCGACCAATGTTCCTTTTGTCGTTATTGTCCCGTCGCGGGCGATGACGACAGCGCCGTCAAACAGAGTAATTGTATTCAAAGCGGAAAGCTTAAGGTCTGAAGCGAGAGAGAGAATGGTATTATTCTCGATTAATGTCTGGCCGGCGAGGATGGAGCCGGAGACGGAGACATTATAGAGATTAGAAGAACCGGTCACGGTTAATTGGTTAAACGTCATTCTGGCTTGTCCAGAATCTGATTCTGGAGTCGCTCCGCTCCCCAGAATGACGGGTGATGGAATATTTTGATAATACTGCGGATCAGGCAGAGGACTATTTTTGATATCTTTCAGAATTTGCTGAATGTCATTGACATTAGTGGATAAAGAATCAAGGGAAGAAGATTGAGAGGCAACATTATTTTCCAGCTGATTAATATTATCAGCCTGGATGTTGCCGGCAGACAATGTACCGGCGATGGTGGCTTCTTGTCCCTGCAATGTTTGGGCCGTTAACGTGCCGCTGAAAGTGGCGTTGCCGGCGGCATCGATACTGGCGGCAGTTTTTCCCTCAAGGCCCTTAATAATTATTTTAGCAAGAGGACCTTTGTCTACTGGTTCATTGTTCGTCGATGAACTGTCAAGATTTATTATTAAATCTCCATTTTGCGGTTTGATTTCGTTCGTTGAGATTGTATTTAACTGGGCTGTTCCAGTCACTATCAAATCTTTCGTCTCAACAACCGGCGAAATGATTTTTTCACTGACGTATATTTTCTTTGCAATAAGATTTTCCGTTTCCACCAGACCGGCATGAATTTTACCGATAAATGCTTCGGCATAGGCGCCGATTTCTTCGATGATTTCTCCGGTATTAAGTTTTACTTTGTAGTTACCGCTATAAACCTGATCAGTGGTAACGATTTGCGCATAAGGTTGACCGTTGAGTGAGCTAATATTTCCTTGATTATCCAAAGTGACCGGCCGGTCAGGATCGTTGATGATAAAACCGCCACCACCACCATCGCGGGTATTAGCAAAGTCTTCTTCATTAAATCGTGGAGCAGTCAACCGGTAAGAAATCGCGGTTGGCCGGGAAGAGTAGAGGGTGAGGGTGAAATTGGCTTTATCAATTTTATACCACGTCCGGGTATTGTCCGACGGGGTAAGAAGAACCGTCATCCGGTCAATATGGTCGCGAAGGGAAGTCGTTTTGGAGAAAAGCCATAAGTCAGACGCTTCCGGTTGGT
>JAZDFP010000017.1:0-5646 GCA_043807745.1 Planctomycetota bacterium | reverse complement strand
TTTACCTAAAAATGGAATTAATGATGAATTCTGGAGTAATAACGGAACAGCCGGGCTTGTTGGAACAAGCAGAAAGGGTGTCAGTATTATTCACAGCAAACTATTAGAAACACTCTCTAAGGAAAAAGGAGATTCAGATCCTGATATTGAACTTTAAAAAAGGAGAAACAATAAGATATGCAAAAAACCTATTTTAATACAAAAGAACCGGTAAAAGAAATAACCGGTAAGATTCATCAGAATTGGCTTAATTTTATTCGGTATTGTGAAAAATTGGGCTTCGGAGAATTACAGAAGGTTTTAATTCAGGACGGAGTTCCGGTTTCAGCCGAAAAAGCAACCGAGAAAATTAAATTTAGTTAAAAAGGAGTATTTATATGCCAACAAAACAAGCATTGATTGATTTCTTGGAAGAAAAGGTATTCAGACCCGCGGAGAATCATCCAATGACAGATAAGACTATCAAGAAAAAGGTACAATGTACGCGAATGCGATTAAACCAGTACAGAGATTGGGAAACAGTGGAAAAATATTTTTGGTCTGCGATGGCATCCGACGCTGGTAAAGATAGCTATAGAAGACTTCATCGTATAGGAGCTACGGCATTTGAAGATGTTATAGAAGAATTTAAACGCCTTTGCGGAAGAACATAATAAAGGAGATTACGAAAATGAAACCATTTGTAATTACATTTGATGGTTATCTAAATCATGGGAGTAGGGATTTGACAGAATTCTGTAGATTCCAAGTAAAACAAGGGAAATTAACATTTCCTGTTAATATTGCATTGACCTTTGAAGCCACTTGCAACTTTGGTATTAACGGTGAAGACAAAAAAGAAAATGATCTGCTAATAGGAAGGATGTTTTTTAAGATAGGACTTCAGCGTCTTAAAGAAAAATTAGCGAGCGGTAATTATCCTAAACAAAGCACTATTAACTGCGAAGAAATTCTTATAACATCCGATAATGTTCCATCAGATATATCTCAGGTTTTAGCGAAGAATTGTAAATATCAACAGAAAGAATTAAAGGGATTGATATGTGGTATCTATGGTGATAGTCATTGTCCGTCAGATATTATTACAACTTCTTCATTTTGTGAATCATGCTCATTACCAGATACTAATTTAATCTGTTCACATCTGGTACACCCCGCTTCTCGTACCCATAGAGAGGGATATCAAATAACCAAACGCGTAATATTTGAGGCGTACTGTAATAATAAGCAACCCGTAGATGAAAGTACTCTTGATGCGATTGATGCGTGGAGTTACCAATGCGTGCCTGATTTACGACCAGATTGCTGGGAACAAATTTATGAATTACCTCTGCCAGATATTAATATTCCTGTAGATTTATCAAGCCGTGTAGTAGATGAAATTGATTTTCTGAATTTGTTATTTGATAAGAAATTTAATGGACAATTTATAGATATATCGCAGGCAAGGTCTATACGAGATATCGGTAATGATTGTAAAACTGAAGAGGAGTTTGTTCATAAGGTACAGGTAATCGGACACCTAATAAACGATATTAAAATCAGAGATATTTTACCCGCCGAGAAAGGATCTGATAAGTCGGGCAATAAACTATTATCTATTGCCGTCCTGAAAGTATTTTTAGACGGTAATTATCAGGGAGCGCCTGCTATCATTGTAACTAATCTTGAGCATATAAGAACCATTAGGGATGATTATCCGGCACACACCAAGACCCGTAGAGATGTTACTGTTTCACTTGATGCCTTACAAATAAACTACCCGATACAAAATTGGCAAGATGCTTGGCAGAAGGTCTTATATGCTTTTTGGGATAGTCTTAATAAATTACGTCTATTAATTCAATATAACGAAATCAATGAAGAAAAATAAGAGGAGGTGATAAAAATGGCAAAAAGAGTAACTTATTGGGTAACCTCAATTGGTAATGGGGATTGGAAAGTAAAAAAAGAAGGCGCATCGAAATCGGCTGGTATCTACAACGATAAATCTGATGCTGTGGATAAGGCAAAAGACTTAGCAAAATCTAATACGCTTGGACAGGTGATTATTAAGAAACAAGATGGGAAAATCCAAACGGAGTATACCTATGGTAAAGACCCTTATCCTCCTAAAGGATAAGATATATTTAATAGGTAACTAACTTAATTAGCTGACCGGAAAACCGGAGGCTGGATATCTCTTGCGAAGAGCAAAAACTCATAAGCAAGGGTATCCAGCCCTTTTTATTATGGGGACGGAATTTTTTATTCTCTTGTCTCCTTTTGGGAACTGGGAACTCCCTTAATATATAGGAGCAGAAGTAGGTAGTATATAGTAGTCAGTAAACAGAAAGGAGATGAACGATGGAAATAAACGGTATCCGGTATCAAGTAAAACCGTAGCATTAACTTTAAAAATGTTGCTCCGATGTCGCTATGGTCATTGGGGTCTGGGGAGAAACGATAATTATATGGATGTTGTGGTCAGAGAATGGCGATGCGAGAAATGCAATCGGCTTTTAGGTGAGCATAAAAACGGAATTGTGTGCTTCAGAAGCAAGGAACATCAGCTGACGGGTGAAGGCAGAATTCAATCTGTCTGCCCAAAATGTAAACGGGTAAACGTTTTTATGAGTCCCTGGTATAAGCAAACAAATAATATGAACTAGTTTTAACATTGAGGCCCTTGAGGTCCTAAATGGCTTATTCGCCCGATTTAATCGGACTGAATATGAGACGTATAACGTCCGGCTCGAAAGAGAGGCGTTATGCGTCTACCTCAAGATTCAAGGGGGAAAATACGGGCACTTCTCCTAAAGGAACTCCAAACCGAACAATTCTTAAGGAAGTTCAATCGCCTTAAGAAATCACATCCGGAACTGGTTCAATTCAATACTCCGCAGGATTTGATTGAATTTTATCATCAGTCAAATCCGCTAAATCTGCGGTTAAAAGACAAATTACTCCATCTTTTACTTTCAGAATATCAGGTCAAGCCCAAAAGCAAGGGGTGGCTGATGTCTTTACTTCTACTTATTTCGTGGAAACAGATGGCTCAAACATCATACAGATTTAGAGAAGTGCTTGAGCGAATCAATCCCTATGACCGATTTGCTCCAATCTACGAAAGTTATATTGACGCCTTTTTGGACATCAACATCAAGAAAACCAAGAGGTTAAATCTGCGGATTAAAGATAAGGCAGAGTATTTAATCAGGAAGGAATTGAAGGAATGCAACCGGTTTCAGGGTAAGCCGGATTTGGAGATTCCTGCGCCTGAAGACTTGCCCTGGCAATATGAAATTGAACGGATGATTGATGAATGGACGGTTCAAAGCATATTGACCAAAGAGGAAAGCATATTGGTAATCAATCATCTGGTGTACGAATACACTTTCAGGGAAATCGCAAATAAACAGGGGCTAAAAAGAAGGGCAATTCAAAAGCAATTCCAGAGAGCGATTAAGAAACTGAAACCTTATCTACAGAGAAAACATTTTTCTGTTCTTGGTTAAAGATAAAAATTCTTGTCTCCTTTTAAGAGGTGAGAATTCCCTTATATTATGAAAAGGCAGTCCGGGTGACACCGGTAATATCGTGTCAGTATTACCGCCCGGACTTGCCTTTCTGCCTGTCGGCAGACAGGGATACGGCTTTCTGCTTTATGCCTGTTTGGCGGTTAGTCGTATAAACAACAAAACAGGTACTAAAAGTTTATGAAGAATAAATTTTGGAAGCGGGTCATAAGGGCGGTTGTTGAAATCGTTCTTAATGTGATTCGCAACAAGACGAGGCGTTAGTTTCGTCTTTTCAGTCCGGTTTGGTGGGCTATCCCGGGTAACCCGGCCGGGCTGGGTTCCAGATAAATTTATTCTTAGAGAGGCTGAAATGATTGTGGGGATAACAGATTGCGGAATCCCGCAATTCTGCGGGATAACTCACTGTAACTCCCTGCGGTCTAACAGTAAGTAAAATGGCAAACGATATTGTTCTGGATATCAAGGTAACGGTTCCGCTGAACGTGGAGCCGGCCGGCGATATGCCTGATAGATGGGCTGAAGGGCTGGTCAACAATGCCTTGCGTATGAAGGACAGGATGCTTGAAGTTCTGTCTAATGACGGCGAATACCAGTCGCGGGTGGCTGAAATATCTAACCAGAAATGGAAGGGTATGATTGACCCGGGGTTCGTATCAAAGAGAGGTAAGAATCAGGCAAATATCATCCGGGCGCAATACAAGGGATTGGCAGACGCCTACAACAAGTTTTTGGAGAAGTATGGGCTTGCCTTCGCAACGGTTGACGGCGTTGAAGCCAAGCGGTTTAAGGACCAGGTGAATAACTCCAAGGACATCTGGGCTAACGGGGTTGCCAAAAGCATTCTCCGGATTACCGGTGACCGAATCCGCGGTTTGATTATACCGCAGGTGGTTTACTGGATGACCGGGGACCCGCTGGCAAACAGGATGGATAACCATCTGGAGTTAATAGCCGGTAGTCCTTACGATTTCACCAAGGCGGGCTTGAGGCAACAGTTCCGTTCAGCCATAACTAACCTGCTGATGACAGCCGGTATGACCATACTCAAAGCAGATATGGTTGCAGGCGAAGTCACGGCGCAGAACGGGCGGTTGGTGGATTTGGCTAATGCCTTCGCTGATGCTACGGTGAAACCGTTCGTAGTGGGTGGCGGAGCAACCGATTCGCTCCTGGAATACGAATTCGCTGACCCCGAATTCAAACTCCATTCAAGGATAGTGCTGGTGTAACTTAAAACCAACCACAGATAAACACAGATGGACACTGTCCGCCCAACTAACGGACTCCGTGTCCTCTGTGCCTCTGTGGCAAATAGGAGATAAGATTTATGTATAGAAGAAGATATTTTGACGGGCAGGTAACCACGCCATCAATTGTTGAGGGCGCAGTTACTTCAGATAAAATTGCGGACGAGACTATTGAATCATGCGATATAAAGAACAAGGCAATCCAGACCGAGGATATTGCGGATAAGGCCGTGACATTAGCCAAATTGGGCGATGATGTGCCGGCGGTCGGGATTCAGGATAATTCTATCACGGCTATCAAACTGGCGGATGATTGCGTAGAGAAACGGCATATCAAGACCGCTTCTGTGGATACGGATGAATTGGCTAATGCCGCTGTGACTACTGATAAGTTGCGCGATAGTTCAGTAAACAAAGCCAAGTTAGTATCCAATTCAGTTGGTTATCTGGAGATTATTAACGGTTCGGTTGAGCCAAGACATATCCGGGCAATTGATAGCCCTGCTAACGGTGAAGTCCCCTCTTACAATCAGGCACAGGAAAGGTTTGAGTGGGTTGCTCCGGGCGCGGGTGTAACCAGACCTATAGACCCGCCAATCGCAACTGAAGAAATAGCCGATAATGCAGTGACGACGCCGAAAATCGGCGAGTTACAAGTTACAAGTTCTAAGTTACAAGTTGAAAGTGTGACGACGGAAAAGATTGCGGCTAACGCAGTAACGATACCTAAATTAGGGTTTAAGGTTGTGGGAGTTGTGGTCCTGCAAGGACAATATAACGGAGATTCGGCTAATGACCCTGATTTGGTCAATGGCCAGATTTTGGGATTCTATCCGACCAATCAAAGGAGCGGTGAGATTCAAATAATAGCCCTGAAT
>JAZDFP010000016.1:0-37488 GCA_043807745.1 Planctomycetota bacterium | reverse complement strand
GCTATTAATAAATATGGCAGTATAAAAATTATCTATATCCATATAGACGACCAGCATCCAGACACAATGAGGTTTCTATTAGATTGCGAAAAATGGTTTGGCATTAAAATAGAAATCCTGCAAAGTTCAGTTAAAAATGTCGACACAGCTTGCCGACAAATTGGGTTTATAAACTCACCTTACGGGGCAGGATGCACAAGATTATTAAAAAAGAGAGTTCGGAAGGAATGGGAAGATAAAAACGGGAATAATTACACTTACGTCTGGGGATTTGATAGCACTGAAAAGAAAAGGGCGGACAGGTTGATTGAATCTATGCCGAACTCCGTATTCCCTTTAATAGAAAATAAAATTAGCAAAAAAGAAGCACACCATATCCTCAAGGAAGCCGGAATAAACCGTCCAGCAATGTATGAAATGGGATACCCCAATAATAACTGTATCGGATGTCTTAAGGGCGGAATGGGGTATTGGAATAAAATAAGGGTTGATTTTCCTGATGTATTTAAGAATAGGTGTGAACTCGAAAGGGTTGTCGGAGGTAGAGTATTTAAAGAATTTAATTTGATTGACTTTCCACAAGAATCGGGCAGAAAACCTAAGGTGATATGTCCAGAATGTGATGTATTTTGCGGAAAAAATATATGAAACGCCCAGATAAAAAATATCGAAATACAAGTATTATGTATAAATTGCATTAATCAATTTCAAAAAGAACAGGAGGGGAAATGAGATGCCAACATTAGAAGATTGGGTAATTGAGCAACTTAAAAATAAATCTTTTGATTATGCTCAAGGATGGATTAATGGAATAAAAGCATTTGCATGGTGGAAAGATGGAGAACAATTTGTGGGAACATCAGGTAAAAAACTAAGTGATATTGTTGTAATATTTAATAAACTTCACTTTCCAGTTTATACAGAACAGGAGACAAAATGAACGAACAAAACAAACAACCTGTTAACTAACCCCAAATGAAAGGAGCGTTATGGAAGATAAGAGTTGTAATAATTGCAGTTATATAGAACGAAAAACGCCATGTCATAACCACATGAGAAATATATCCGGGGAACTTATGTGTTGGCAACCCACCCCACTCCAGCCAAATAGGTTGAGGGAGGAGATATGGAATATAATAAAAGGAAACTGTCCTGTTACAGATTGTAATCTTGACGGTGATTGCGATAGGTGTAACCCACCTGACAAAGCCACATCAGAAATACTCAAGGCGGTTGTGGATATGTTGCCTAAAAATCCATATCCAGAAGACATTTTTATCCCAATGACAAAAGAACAATTAGCGGAAGTTCATAAATTATTACAAGAAAAAATGGGTATTCCACTTGATAGATTAACCGGAGAGATAGGTAGAAGAACTTGGAATTTATTTACAGAAGAATTTAAACAAGCCCTTGGCGTGAATGAGAAAGGGAAATAACATGCCACTCAATAAATCACGCGGAAATATGTATGATTTCGTAACTCACATGCATAGCCACTTAGGTGGCGAGTGTCCCCATAAATGCAGTTATTGTTATGTTCAAAAGAATAGATTTGGAGTGCCGGATAGATACAAAGGAGAACCCCGTCTAATCGAGAAAGAGTTATTGGTCAATTACGGCTCAGGCAAGACCATTTTTATTGAACACATGAATGATTTGTTTGCCTATAAAATTAAGTATGAATGGATTAAAACTATATGTGAACACTGTAAAAAATATCCTGATAATAAATATATTTTCCAGACTAAAAATCCCATAAGGGCATTGGAATATTTTGAGTATTTCCCTTCTAACTTTATGATAGGAACTACAATCGAAACTAACCGAAAAGATACTTATAAATTTAGCGAAGCTCCATATACTTGGAGTCGGGGTCAAGCTCTAAAACTATTCGTTGATAAAGGTATTCAGGTATTCGTTACGATTGAGCCAATCACCGATTTTGATATAACTGATGAATTTAATAACGGATTATTGGATTGGATGAAGGAAATCAAACCGGCATTCATAAATATTGGAGCTGATAGTAAGAACTGCAATCTACCCGAACCATCACCGGAAAAAGTCCGGGCATTGATTGAGGGGTTACAAGGGGCGGGGTTGACTATCAAGAAAAAGAGCAATCTCAGGAGAATATTGGAACGCGACCAACCATAGCAATAAATAAAACCTTTAATGAAAGTGAGAAGAAACAATATGCAGAAATACGTATGTTTAGAGACAGCGAAGAAGCTGAAAGAAGCGGGGTTTGAGGTTAAGACAGAAAAATTTTACAGCCTTGCAGGAATGTTAAATAATGGCGTATCTTGTCAAGAAACTACATTAATGAAATATACCGCCCCCGACATTCCTGAATTGCTGGAAGTGTTGCCATTCTCTATAAAAAAGGCAAATATTTTACCTTGTTATCTTAATTTTGGAAAAAGACAACAAGGATATTTCATTGAATATTACAATGCCATTGAAAATGGTGTATGGTTAAAAAAGATAGAGAATAAAGAACTCGTAGAAGCACTT
This sequence comes from Planctomycetota bacterium, assembly GCA_043807745.1. GTDB lineage: Bacteria > Planctomycetota > MHYJ01 > JACQXL01 > JACQXL01 > JAZDFP01. The sequence goes on along the minus strand of JAZDFP010000016.1, from coordinate 34,968 downwards.
GCCGAAATGGCAATCTGGCTTAATAAAAGAGGAGTATAAGAAGCAAACTAAATAATTATGCTCGGTTTGTGCCCTGCACGGTGATGCTTGTAGTTTATATTCACAAGTAGGGGGCTGAGTGAAGCACATAGCACCGATAAAACTTCACACCGAGCTATTTTATAGAAGGGAGATAATTGAATGAGAAAAGACTTAACAAATGAACAGATTGAAACCGCCCTATTCTGGCTTTGTGAGGAAGTTGCAACACTACATTGTAGAGTGTGAAGATTGTAAAGCAACATCAAGAATTGATGGGTGTTATGACGACGACAATTATTATAATAAGGTTTTACCAGCAGTTGATTGCCCAAAATGTATGAAGTCAAGAAATGATATTATTGCAGAATTAACTAAGAAAATAGAACCTAAAAATGACCCTAATATTACATTGGGCTTTATATCTTAATTTTTTGCAACAACACTGTAATAAAGGAGAGAATAAAGATGAGTGAATATATCAATAAATCTAAAAGTAAAAAATGTCCTTGTTGCGAAAATTATTTTAGTGGAGATGAAACTGTTATAGCAGAATGGTGTGGAAGATGTTCGCATGAATCTAAAATATGCGACAAATGTGATAACCGTTTTATTCCAAAAGAAGATACCCAGATATTTTGTGATTACTGTTTAGAATCAGTAAATCTATGTGAAGACTGTAATCAATGTTTTGCTGAATGTCAAGCAAAAGATATAGTGTTTGGAACGGGTATAGGAAATGATAATGTAGTCCAATGTAGTAGTAGAACAAGACTCCCTCCCCCCGAATGGTGTGAGTGTGTATTAAGTGTAAGTCATCCTTGTAAATCTTGCGGTAAATGTCCTATCTGCTCTAAACCCCTAAAGCCGAAAGTAGAGAAAAGTTTGGAGGAAAAGATTACTGATATTTTTATAAGGAGATGATATGAAAGTAATCAATATGATAAAGGCAGAAGCAGATAGAGTAATAGCATCAATAGACACTGGTATTAAACAAGAGCCGAAAGAAGGAGAGATAAAAATAAGAAAAAGTGAAAGTATATTGACACCTGAAATTAAAGTAATTTTCTATAGTTGTAAAAATAAACGCGGAGGTTATGAAAAATATGAGATATACCAAAATGATAAATTGATAGTAGAAGAAATAAGTTTTAGCGCATTGACATTATGCAAGAAATTAAATGCTTGGATGAGGAGGAATAAAATATGAAAGATAATTTTATAGACAAAGTCTTTGATGCAGAGGAGAAGAAATAATGCAACTTAAATTAACGCAACAAGCAGAATTAATCTTAAATCAAATAGGTATAAAATTCGTTAAAGAATATAGATTTAACCCGCCAAGACGTTGGAGATTTGATTATGCCATAGTTCAAAAAGGGATAGCGGTGGAATTAGAAGGTGCGGTCTGGGTTCGGGGAAGGCATACAAGGGGTTCAGGTTTTATTAAGGATTGCGAAAAGTATAATCGTGCTACGATATTGGGATGGAAAATCTTACGATATACTAATGAAACAATACATAATCTATTGGGTGATGTAGAGTTATTGATTGCATTAAATAAAGAATAGAAGGAGGTGGGGGATGAATCAGATAACCTTTAGTCATAAGTATTTTAAACTAAATTGGATTACTTGCGATAACAATAATGTTACCCCCGTAAAACAAGCGTGTCTTGTAAATGTATCAATAGTTAATAAAAAAGACTTGCCACAGAAATTTATTGATTATGATGCAACATATCCCAATGGACAATACGAATTACCTTATACTAAATATTTATTGCTCTTATTTGTTACGAAAAATTATCAAAGAGATGAATTTGTCTTTACTACATTAAGACCATATAAACCACAAAAAGAAGAATATTACCGAAGTCTAATCGGACAGGAGTTTTCTATTATAATAAAGGAGTCTTAATATGGGCGCAAAAAATAAAATGTCTATACTGGCACAACAAGAAAAAAGAAACTGTATCTACTGGGGAGTTATTCATTCTGGCAATGCAATGGTTCATTCGATACATACCACGAAAAAGGAAGCAGAAAAAGAACGCAAAGAAAATGCCTTTGCTTATGTTGTAATTAGAGTTTTAATAACACCTTTGTATAACGAGGAGATTAAACAATGAACAAACTTGCCAATGAAAACAGATGGCGCAAGATTAGGTATCACAAAAAATTAGGTAGGGTAAAGATTATTCGTCAATTATCAAACGGTCTCTACTTTGTAGTAAGAGTTTATTTTAATAACAAACCAGTTAAAGACCATAGAGGATTTACACTAGCAATAGTAGTCAAAGAAACAGAACTTAAACTTACGAATGGAATAATAATATGAAAGAAAAGAATCGCAAAGCTCGATAGCAATATAACTGTGAAGTATCAATTATTAATGTTTATTTAGGAGAGTCGGACAAAAAGGCAATATCGAAGATGAAAAAACTTAAAAGATTATTGAGAATATTGTATCTAATCACGGTTTATCTCATAGCCGGTTATACCTTAAGGGAAACATCCATTTTAATTAGGATGGTTATTAATCGGAATTTCTTAAAAGATTATGAGCATTAATGCACACGAGTGCAGAGAGGGAAGCATGACTAATATTAAATGGACTACGAGAAAAACCCAGAAGAATACCCAAGCTAAATGGATAATGATTAAGACGGCTTATATAGAGAGGGAAGATGAACCGTCTATGAACCAGTTAGCCCAGGAATATGGAATAAGTCAGGCACAGTTGGGTCGATTGGCTAAGAAGGAAAATTGGTTATTAAAGCGTAAAGACCATTGGGATAAAATAGGAATAAAAATATTAAAGAAGTGCTCGACTGAAACAGCAGACCGTCTATTGAGAAATCAGAAAATAGTAGAAGGCGCATTGAGTTATCTTGTCCAACAAATAAGGTATAAAACAATTAAATGCACCCTATCAGATTTAGAAAAACTAATCAGGACGGACGAATTTCTCCATGGCAACGCCGACAGTCGCACCGAAACAGTCATAACCGCAATAGAACGGGCGATACTTGATAATCAGAATCGGCGGGTTAGTGAGTATGAAACTGTCAATGAGATAGAGGCAGAACTAACAGGGGCGAAACCAGGGCAACCGTTGCTGTCGGCACCGGAAGAGGAAGAAGATATAGATTAATAAAGAAAGGATAATATATGTGTATAGGATTTAATTTCTTGGCAATCAAAGGAGAACAAAACCCATTCTATAGCCGAAACAAAAAACATAACGATTTAATAATAAAAGGAAATTGAAGGATGGCGATTTATATTTAAGAACTTTCGTTAAAATAGAAATATTACCACTTGGTAGCCTCTCGTCTATTGACCTTAAAGACTGGCAATATAAAATAGATGAAGAGGGAACTTTGCCCGGATGGTATGAAGAAGAAAAAGAATTATGGCAAACCCGATGCTTGAATGAGGTTTTACGGATTATTGTAGATATAAATAAAACCGGACATTTTGGCGATTCTCTGTATTTGCAAGGCACACAGATTAAAGACTTAGGTAAGCTAAAAATAAAAGGTGAAGTAAATCGGGATAGAGTTGAATCCGAAATATATTAAGATGATAGAGAAACGGCTGGCACAGAATTATTTAATATGAAATGCTTATGTTGTAATACGGAAACGGTTTACTTAGGCAGGGCGAACTGCAACCAGAGTGATATGTTCCGGTGCCCGGGATGCAGTCTTAGGATAGAATGTATCCACGCGGGCGTGGTGGCAATAGATGAGGAATCCATAGGGGAAAGGGACGGTGAACTAACTGGCAGGTGTTTATTCTGCGGTGAAGTGGTAACTATCCAGGAAAAAACAAAGAAAGAGGCGAAGAGATGGTAGATACGGCACAAGCATATTCGTATTTGAATAACAAAATCAAGTATATGCAGACGTTCCTGTATATCAAGGACGAAATGGGATACATACGCCCGTTTTATCTTAACTCAACGCAAATATATTATCTCAAATTGAAGAACTACTATCGCAAGTTGGGCAAGAAGAAGCGATACCTAGTATTGAAGTCAAGGAAAGTAGGGATAACTACGCTTGAACAAGCGGAGAGTTTCCAGCTGGTAGCAACGATGGCTAATCAGTCATGTATAACCTTAGCTCATACCAAACCCGATACGCAGGAAATATTCAGGATAGCGCAATTATTTTATGATAAATTGGACCCGTCTATAAGACCGCGCCGGGATTATGAAAATAAGAACGAACTGGACTTCCCTAGAATTAATAGTAAATTCTCCATCGGCACAGCCGGGGCGAAGGCGGCCGGCCGTAGTAAGACGGTGCAACGGGTGCATCTGAGTGAAGCGGCATACTTTCCAGGCACTAAAGAGGCAATAGAGAACTTTATCGCAGGTATATTTGGGGCTTGCCGATATGGGGATGTGATATGCGAGACAACCGGCAACGGGGTCGGCGGATGGTTCTTTGATACCTGGAACGAGGCAACAAAGGGCGGCAATAGTTGGAATCCGATATTCCTGCCCTGGTATATAGACCAAAATAACATGTTGGCATTAGGGGAAGGAGAGGAACTTAAATATGAAGAGAATGAAAAAGACTTAATTAGATATGCCAAAGAGATATACGAAATAGATATCATACCTGAACAGATTAAATGGCGCAGGGATACGAAATTTGAATATAAAAAACTATTCCCGCAGGAGTTTCCCGAAAATCCAATGGAGGCTTTTATATCATCCGGCTTGCATAGATTCAATATCGAAATTGTCCGAGCACTGGCTGCCAAATGCAAACCGCCAATAGAAATCAGGGAAGACGGCGCGCTGTTGATATGGGTTAACCCGGAGAAGGGGCACGTCTATGCGATAGGGGGTGATGTGGGGGAGGGATTAGAGAAATCGGATTTCTCTTGTGCAGGCGTGCTTGATGTTAATACCTGCGAGCAGGTGGCATGTCTGGTGGGCAGATGGCGCCCGGAGGTATTCGGCGAGAAGATGGCGAAACTTGGTTATGAATACAACACCGGTATGCTCGCTCCGGAAGCGAATAATCACGGACACTCAACACTTAATACTCTGTATAATACCATTCGTTATCCCAATATTTATAAGCACGTAGATTATGATGCAGACGGTGGCGAGGGTAAGTTGGGATGGCATACGAATGCAAAGACGAGACCGCTGATGATTAACGGACTTGATAATGCATTCGTGGAAAATCTAATGAAGGTCAACGACATGGAATTTCTGGGTCAATGTCAGACATTCCAGCAGTTATCAGACGGTGGATATGGGGCGAAGGGAGGGAGTTTTGATGACTTGGTAATAGCCTGGGCAATTGCTTGGCAGGTCCGGGAACAGGCACTCAGGAACGTGCCGAAAATTAGGGTGGTAACCACAAAAGAGAGGGAGAATTGATATGAAAACAGAGAAGAACTGTGAAAATTGTAGGAACGAATGCGGATTTAAGAAAACAGATAAACTCGATGCTTGTGATAACTGGCAACAACAGCAATATTGTGAGTGTGATTGGATGAATATGAGAAAGGATTCCATTGAGTTACATTGGCATGAAAAACAATGCTGGGCAAGATTTATTCATTCTTCTGAACCGATTCATTTTTGCCCTAATTGTGGATTGCCACCAGAACCGCCTAAGCTAATAGAAAAAACATATAAAGTGGGAGATGAATTATTAATGCGAGACAATAGTTATTGGCAGATTTGTTTTGCAGACGGCAAGGCATATTTTAATCATCATGGAATAATTTGCTCAAAATATTTTGGTGTTAATCGGATAGATAAAATTACTAAATCAGAGATAAATAAAATACCAGCATCATTACAAACCGATTCCAATGGGGACTTTTTAGTCCTTCCAAAAGAAAGTGTTGATTTGGACAGGCTAAGGCAGGTATTGGTAAATAGTGCAATGGACGGGAAAATATTCGATAGATATTCAGATAAATTCATTCCCTTAACAGTGATTTATGCTATTTTGGATGATTTTAAAAAGGAGAAGGTATGCTGAAATTTATCGTCCGCGTAGATGACTACCCGCGGGCACTAAACACTGACCCGCGCCTGCCGGATGCGACCAAGCATCTCAGATTGGCGATGTTCAATGAGGTATTCAAAAAATACGGAGTGAAATACATACTCGGAGTGGTGCCGACCATGCTGGACAGTCGGGATATCCAGATAATTCAGGAAGCCAAAATAGACGTAGCAATGCATGGGGTAGACCATAGGCGGTGGCTGGTTAATCTGTGTGAATGCAATGTTAAGGAAATTAGGGTGATTGAGGAGATGGAAGGCGAATCATGTAGACTGCATAAATTATTAGCAGAACATAAGCGGATAATGGAGGTGCGCTTCGGCAAGATAACCAGTTACATATCGCCGTTTGATGAGGATACACCGAATCTGAGATACCATCTCAAGCAAATCGGGTTCAAGACATTCTTCGGCGGGAAGATAGAGGAAGGGGGTAAATGCTTCTTTGATGATAATGGGTTGATGTGTCTCCAATCGTCCCATTTGTATTATACCAGATCACGAGAAATACCGGCACTGGTATTCAATGAACAAATATACAGGGACGAATATGCACTGAATATGATAGAGGAAGACACACTGATAACGATAACCCTGCATTTCACGTGGGAAACCATCGAGAGCGCATACGTATCAAACCTGTCCCGGCTGTGCGATATGCTGGCGAAACATGTGACGGTGGGGACAAAAGAACTGGAGGAATATTGCAAATGATAAATAAAGAAGCATGGGAAAATGCAAAGTTAATTTTCGGAAAAAACGAATTAGATAGGCAATTAGAACACGACGTTATTAAGGCATCAGCAGAAAAGATTGATAAAGAAGCAACGACCTGGACTGAGGCGAAGCCGGAAAAGCCGCTGACCATTGAAGAACTGAGGGAAGCATATCAGCAAGTCGAAGAGCAGTCTCAGATAATATCACAGGGACTGATAGAGTTTAACAAAAACCTAAGAGCGTATTATGCAGATGGAAAGAAAAGCCTTGGAGCCGTTTTATTCTCTTACGGAAAAATAATAATAGATGTTCATTACCTCAGGGATTTAGGTATAGATTTAAGGATAGTTGAAAGCAAGGATAAGCCTGATGAAATAGATGAAATCAGGTAGAAAGGATAACATGAAAATATCTGCTTTAATGATTTGTATGCCGCACGACGAGGAATACATGGCCCAGTGTATCCAGAGCCTACTTAAACTCGACCATATTGTTATAACCTGTCCAACCAAATATATGTGGCAGTGGCGCATAAATAAAGCAGAAATAAAAGACCAGGACAGGACGCTCGAATATATAGAGTTAATGCGAAAGAAACATCATGGCAAAATACATACTGTATTCAGTGAGGGCTGGTATTCACCTAATGAGCAATGGCGTGCAGGATTTGATAAAATGTGTGAACTCGGATACACCGATGATGACGCTTTTATCATCAGTATGCCAGATGAGGTATGGGATGACAAGGAGTTAAATAAATTGATAAAGTTGACCAAAGAAAGGAAGTTCAATTACTCACCTGACCACTTGGTATTCCACGGCGACTTCGGCTGGGTAGGCCCGGGAGCTGAAGGGCGCAATTACATGTTTAATCGGGATATGAAGTTAGAAGCAATAACCAAGAATGCGGCTTTTGTCTATCCGTCACGACCGGAATGCGAAGTGCGGATGGGAGGAGCTAACCTGGCGCACGATATTAAAATACATCACTTTAAGTGGGTGCATAATTTAAAACACCTGGAACAGAAAGCGGAATGGAACAACCAATTTTATTCCAAGAGACCGAGGGAGAACCCAGTGGACGTGATTAATAAGTGGATGAATGCAAAAGAGACGACTAATGTCAATATGAATTTAGACGCTTCGCCGATGTTTACCGTGCCGTATAAGGGGGCGTTTCCGGCAATAATGAAGAAGCATCCATACTACGGCAAAGACGTGAAAGAAATATTGAAATATAAAGGGGAGTATTTCTAAATGAAATCAAAATACTACGAAGTAAAGATAGAAGTAAAGGATTACAGGTTAATCCATATCAAGGCTAAAAGTAGGGGCGCGGCACGATGGGCAATTAGGTCGATGATGATAAAAGACGTCGAACTGTGTTCAGGAAAGATTAAATCTGTTAAGGAGATAAGATGATAATATCATTATCAAAATTAGACACGGAACGATTCGGAATACAATCGGCAAGGGCGAGCGGTATCAAGCATGATGATATTCTTGATGTGCTTACTTATTGCAAAGCCAATAGCGTTAGGTTTCTGATTGCCCGGTGTAATGCTGCGGATATAGCAACCGTTCAAGAAATGGAGAGTGCAGGATTTCGGCTAATGGATACGCAGGTATGCTATGTGCATAACCTAAAGAGTATTCAGAAAGATAAAAGGGAAGATAATATAATCATCCGGGAACTGGACCCTGCAACCGAAACCAGGTTAGTTGAGAAAATATCCGCAATTGGATTTAAGAACTACAACGGTCACTATCATAACGATACCATGTTAAATATAGATGAATGCAATCGAACATATGAAGACTGGGGATATCGGGTCTGCCACGATAAACTGGCAGCAGATAAAGTATTCGTGGCCGAAGACAAAGGTAAGATAGTTGGCTTTGTTGCCGTGCGCCTGAACAATGACAAGGACGGCGAAGGCGTGCTCTCAAGCATCCTACCGGAATACCAGGGCAAGGGAATCTATCGCTCGCTTATCATCGAAGCGCTTAACTGGATTGCCGGGCAGAAAAAGGAGCGGATGATAGTGTCAACGCAGATAACGAGCATAGCCGTGCAGAAGGTCTGGGTGCGATTAGGATTTGAACCAAGCATAGACAATGCTTTTTATACGTTTCATAAACACTTTGAAAGGTATTAAGTTTTCATAATGGAAAATAATAAAAGAATATTAATAACCGGTGCTAACGGAGGAATCGGGGTTGAACTCGTTAACTACCTGCTCGGCAGCAAGCAATACGATATCGTCTGCCAATACAGGGGCAACAAAGACAAATTGGACAGTGTATTGATGGGCCATGGGATAGAAAGCGATGCCGTGTGTATCCGTGCCGAACTGACCAATGAAGATGACGTGCAAATATTAAAAGCTAAAGCTGGTAATGTGTGGGGAATCGTCAACATGGCCGGCGCATCATCCAATGCAATGAGCTGGAAAATGCCTACCGGAGAATTCCAGACAATCATTAACGATAATCTGTTTTCCGCTTTTATGTGCATCAATGAATTTATCCCGGGTATGAGGGCAAGCAATGGAGGCAGGATAATTAATATATCATCGGTCGCCGCATTCAAGGGAATAATCGGCGCCTCCCATTACTGTGCAGCCAAGGCGGGTATCATAGGGTTAACCAAGGCGCTCGCTGCTGAATTGGTGAATAAGAATATCACGGTCAATGCCCTGGCGCTCGGATACTTCGAATACGGGATGATTAACCAGATACCGCTCGATATCCGGAACGAGATAAAAGAATCGATACCGATGCGCAGGTTCGGTCGAATAGAGGAGTTGGGCGGGATGATTAGGTTTCTGTTGAGCGATGAAAGTTCCTACATCACCGGCCAGGCAATACATATAAACGGAGGTTTATATTAGTGAAAAAGAACAAGAAGTCAAAAAAAGGTAAGGGCACCAAGAAGCCAGTGAAAACCAAAAATAATGAGCCATATTTTACAAACGGACATTATCCATATTAAGGAGCGATATGAAACCACATTGGACAGAAATACCAGGCTGGATAAATGAGAATGAAGGCGATGCCTTATTTAAGTATGCATCGGAAATACCGGAAGCCGGATGCATAGTAGAGATAGGCTCGTGGATGGGGAAGTCCACCATAGCGCTGGCATTAGGTTTAAAAACCAAACTAAAATATAACGAAAACCTAATCTTTGCAGTCGACCCGCACCGGGATACGTCAACACATAATAAATTTAATGTCAGCGATACCTTTGAGGAATTCAATAAGAATATATCCAAGTTTAAAGTTGCCGATATCGTGCAGCCAATAAAGAGCACGAGCGAGGAATTCGCAAAAGGGTGGACGGCACGAATCAGCCTGTTATTTGTAGACGGCGAGCATACGTATGAAAGCGTCAAGCAAGACCTGGGTTTATGGCTGCCATTCTTAATCAAAAACGGAATTGTGATGTGCCACGATTACGATGGTGGAACCCCGGGAGTGGTTAAGGCAGTGCAGGAAATGATGCCGGGTAGTAAATACGTCTGGTTACCAAGGGTGGGGAGTTTGTTTATAGGGAGGAAGATATGACATTATTTGTATTCAAACCAAAAGACGGTGAATCATTAATATGGTGTGACCATTGTATGAAATGGATTCTGGTAAAAAACAATGAAATAAATTGGGTATATAAGATTAAGATTTTTAAGTGCCCGCAATGTAAGATAGAAAATCCAGTTGATTTTTCTATATGCGAAGGATGCAGCAGATGCCGTAAATATTATTTTAGCAAAAAACAAATGAAGCGATTAACTGTGGTTAAGGATTCATGGGTATGTGATGATTGTATAACCGCAGAAGAGAAAGCAAAAAGGATTACAAGGGGGCAAAGCGAGGAATTTTATGAAATACCGGATGAGAAAGAAAAGGTAAAATGAAATATCCATACAACGTCCCGGCAATAACGCTTAAAGTAAAAGAACTTGAATATATTACTCAGGTAATACTCAAGAAAAAGTTCTCTGGTGACGGAGAGTTCGGCAAGAAGTGCCAGACGTGGATAGAGAAAAATATGGAATGCAATAAAGTGCTGGTCACTCCGTCATGCACGCACGCGCTTGAGATGGCAGCATTACTTATAAACATAAAAGAAGGCGACGAAGTGATAATGCCTTCTTTTACATTCCCGTCGACCGCCAATGCATTCGTATTACACGGCGCCCGGATACGGTTTGTTGATATCGCCTCGGATACGATGAATATAGACCCGAATGTAATCCGGGATGCAATAAATGACAGGGCCAGAGCGATTATAGTGGTGCATTACGCAGGCGTGGCGTGCGATATGGACAAGATAATGCAGATAGCAAGGGAAAGAGACATCTATGTCATAGAAGACGCGGCTCAATGCATCATTGCGCGGTATAATGATAGGTATTTGGGCACTATCGGCGATATCGGCTGTCTAAGTTTCCATGAGACTAAGAATATTCACTGCGGTGAAGGCGGAGCGATACTGATTAATAACCCGGAGTTTTACGAGCGAGCGGAGATCATCCGGGAAAAAGGAACGAACCGGTCTAATTTCCTGAAAGGATACGTAGATAAATACACGTGGATGGACAAAGGGTCGTCATACCTGCTTAACGAAATAAGTTCGGCATTCCTGCTGGCCCAACTGGAGGAAGCACAGACGATAATCAATGACCGGAAGAAATCATGGAATTATTACTATGAGAAACTATCCAGCATCGATGGATTCAAAGTAAATAAGATACCGGATTACGCCAGGCACAATGCGCATATATTTTACGGGATATGCAGGAGTGAGGCAGAGAGAAACGAACTGATAAAATATCTTAGGGCAAGAGATATCCTGGCGATATTCCACTACGTGCCGCTGCATAGTTCATCGGCGGGGAAGCAGTTCGGGGTATTCAACGGACAGGATAAATACACGACAGACTTGAGCAGTAGATTAGTAAGACTTCCTCTTTACTACGGCATGAAGAAAGAGGATATAGATTTTATTACAGATAGCATAGCAGAGTTCTATGCAAGAAAGAGGTAATAGTATGACTTGTGTAATAGGGCTTATAGATAAAAAATCGAATAAGATTTATATTGGTGCGGATAGCATCGGAAAAGCGGATGATGCGGTTGCGATTCGGGCAGATGAAAAGGTTTTTATTAAGGATAAGTTTATTATTGGTTTTACTTCATCCTATAGGATGGGTCAACTGTTAAGATATAAACTTAAAATTCCAGAATACAGTAATGGCAAAACAGTATTTGAATATATGGTTACTGATTTCGTTGATGCTGTTAGGACGTGTTTGAAAGATGGTGGCTTTGCCAGTAAGGATAAAGAGACGGAATGTGGCGGTTCCTTTCTTATTGGGTTTAAGGGTAGGCTGTTTGTAATTGAATCGGATTACCAAGTTGAAGAGGTGAGGTTGCCATTTAATGCAGTTGGGAGTGGCGCAGATATTGCTAAGGGGGTTATGTATTCGACCGAAACCTATTACCCGAAGACTCGAATAATATCAGCTTTAAAAGCGGCAGGGTTTTTCCTATCGAGTGTTAGAAGACCATTTATTATAAAATCAATCAAGATAGAAAGTGAGGCCAAATGATAAGAAGATTTTTAGATTGGTTACTAATGAGGAATAATCCAAATACTTTTGGATATAATTTAGATAATAAACTTGAGCAAAACGATTTTCATGGTTTAAGGGAGGGGCCAGTTAAAAAAGGCGGAGTGAACAGACGACCACAAACTCCAAGACCAGAAGGAAATCCAAAACCACAACGACCTCTATTAAGATATATAAAAGAAGGGAAAGTGCCAGCAACTCTAAGCCCAAGTGGCGGAAAAAGGATAAAAGAAAGCGCAGATTAATATGAAAATCACAGTCTTAACACGCGGATATCCGACGACCAGCCCAGGAGGGATGCCCAATGTATGCGGTAGCCTATGCGAAGGGCTTGCCAAGGCAGGGCATGAGATAACCGTGCTGACCATGAGCAATCCTAACAAGTCAATCAAGGAAGAGGTGGTTAATAATGTTAGGATAGAATACCTACCCTGTCCGACATTGCGGTATACGCCGGAATGGTTTAAGTTGGCGACCAAAAGAGTGGGGGAGTTAAAACAGGATTTGATTTATTCAGAATCAGGAGCCGGAAGTTATGTAGTAGATAGTTATCCGGCAATACCGTCAATCCAGAGACTGCACGGCTTCTCTTATGAGGAAATATTCACGTCGCTTATACCGGCGATAACGAATCCGGATGATGTCCGTTTTGATGTCAACAAGTTTGCAATATGGGTGCACGGGCGCATAATGCAAGCGCGGGAAGACAGGATGAATGCGCAGAAATACGACTGCCTCATCGGATTAACCGAAGTGAATGTAAGGAATATTAAATATGTGTTACAGTCGAAGAGGGTGGAGATGATAAGGAATGGAATCGATATTGACAGGTTTGACTACATGCCTGAACAGGAAAAGATATATGATGTTCTTTTTACCGGCAACCTTACCAAGTTAAAAGGAATCGGAGTGCTTAACCATGCAATGGGAATGGTAAAAGAATGGAATAGGAATATCAGATGCGTCGCATTTGGAAGCAATACCGAAAAGCATGATTTTATTAACATAGAATACAAAGGCGCATTGCCGAATGATGAAATGCCAGGCGTTTACAATCAGGCTAAGATATTCGTCAATCCGACACTATATTATACAGGAATGGATACGACGATAATGGAGGCGACCTGCTGCGGACTGCCGTGTATCGTGAGTGAGGGCGAGAACATGGAAGAGATAATTAATGAGGCTGCCATTTATGGATTCCCAAGAGGCAATGCCGAGGTTCTTGCCGGGACCATAATCGCATTATTAAAAGAAGTGAATATTCTGGATAATAGGAAAATCGCCAACTCAGGAAAGATATTGTTTTCTCAGGAGCGGATGGTAAAGGAACATATAAGATTATTTGATTCTTTAATTAATAAATAAGAAGGAGGGTGTATGGAAGGAAGCGAAAAAGGAATGAAGGCAGAAACCGCAAATTCAAGGTTGGAGAATAATATGGAACTTGCCAAAAAGGCAATGAAACAAATCATCGAATACGTGGAAAAAGGATTTTACGGCAAGGTAATATTAAATTTCAGAGGCGGAGAGATATATCAGGTAGATTTGGAGCGGACGGTAAAGATAGATAAAAAGAACGACTAAGAATATGGTAAGCGAAGTCCGTCGTGGCTGCATAATTAATTCAATAATATTTTCTAAGGGACAACTAAGACTTAAATATAACGAGCCAGATAACGAGAATGACCGTAAAATAGAGAAACCTAAGATGAGACCGTGCTTGGGTGATTATGGAAAGAAATTCATGAGTGCATGGATTGGAAACAGAATATGTCTAAAATGCACCGATAAGCAAAAGAACGAGCCGGAATATTTTAGAGTTAAAACATTTGACATTGAAGATATATAGGATATATTAATAATTATGAAACAGATTAATAAAAACATATACATGGGAATATGCAGAGACTGTTACCATAGGGATAGATGCCTGATATTAAAGTGTCAGCAAGCAACCGGAAGAGGATATGCTGGCGCTTGCTATTTATATAAAAAGGAGGATATTAACGAACCATTACCAGAAAAAGTCAGGGTGTTGCCAGAAAATATTAAGTAGGAGGACGGTATGGCGAATGAATATATTTATTACAAAACAAGATTCCATGCTGGGGAAACTGAATCTCATGAAACTTTAGACGAAGCGTTGAATAGTGCGGCAAATGACATAGAGTTTAATGAGGCTTATCCAAATGATATAGTGGGATTTTGGGTAGATAAATTTGGAAAGGAGAAAATATGAAAGATTTTACTAAAAATATCCTGAATGGGACTTATCCGTTTTTGACTAAGCATATAACCATTCATCATTTAGTTGATTATCAATTTGACGAATCAATAGGAATACTTCAAGATGGTGAATATAAATATTGGGTTCAGATTAAAGGAAAATTAACATGGAATGGTAAGAGGGTTAGCAAAATAAAGACTAAAGGGGAATTCGTTAGGGCTGTATCACGATTATGTTCCATATTAGGTGGCAATAAGAATATTCCTTGCTTTGATATACAATATAGTAAAAGTTCATATGGATACGAAGGGTATGAATTTTCATATAAATATAATTTAATAGACGAAAATTCGTATCGTCATGTATTTACAATTGTTACGGCACATGAATATAAAATTCCACCGATGCAAATCGGATGTCGAGGTGCTATGATAGGAAAAGAAGAAACGGCAGTCGGAGTATCTGCCAAAGCAACTAAATTCCCTAATAAAAAATCTTCTCGAAAACGAGAATAATGCTTGACAACCGAATTCATTTGTGCTATAAGGAAATTATGAAATAAAGGCAGAGGTTATAATTAGATTTTTCGGTTAATAGAAATAATCTTAAGCCGTTCAGACATAACGTTTGAACGGCTTTTTTATTTATGACAAAATTAGAGACGTCGCTAAGGTTTGAGGCTGACCCATTAGCCAATTTACACGTGTATAGCGGCGAATCTAATTGCGCACTGAGACTCCGATAACACGGAGTCTCTTTGCTTTATGCTATGAAGAGGAAAATATCAAAATCTGAATCCATCCCAGATAATCCTCGGTTCAGATCTATCAGTGCCGGCGGGGACATAACCATATCAAAAGAGAACCGGGCTCTGGAAAATGATTATGACAACAAACAATTCGGCAAATCACAATCAAATTCAATCTGGCAGAAATACTTGGAGAATTATTCCCTGCATCCATGGGTTCATTCATCAATAGCGGCAATCGCCAGGAACATCGCCAAGTGCCCTTTTAAACTCATGCAGTGGAAGGGCGATAAGGGAATTGAGGTAAAAGACCATCTGCTTATTAATTTACTTGAAAAACCGAATCCGTTTTATTCTGGTTATGATTTGAAAGAAGGAATCTCAATAAATTTATCACTCGCCGGCAACTGTTTCACGGCAAAAGAATACAACAAAAGGAAACCCGCACCTTCTGATATACCAAAAGAATTATTTATTTTGCAATCTGGAAAGACGGTAGTAGTGCCTGGAAAAACGACGCCTGTAATCAGATACGAATACGGGAAGAAGCCGATAGAATACCAGCCGTTCGAAATGATACACTTCAAGTTCTGGAATCCATTATCCGATTCCGAAGGGTTATCTCCATTATCGCCTTTAGTTAATACCCTGATAACGGATTACTACGCAATCGCATATAACAAGAACTTCTTCAAAAAAGGCGGGAAGGTATCGGGAGTATTCACAACCGAAAAATCCTTGAGTGACGATTCATTCGAAAGGATAAAACGGCAGATAGAGACTGAATATTCCGGACCCGACAATTTCCATAAGCAATTATTTTTGGATAACGGATTAGAATATACCCCGACGACACAGAGCCAAAAAGACAGCGAATTCATTGAGGGCAGGAAGCAGGGATGCAGTGAAATACTCGGAGTAATTGGCACCCCCCCGGGAATTTTAGGAATATTGGAATATACCAATTACTCCAATATGGAGGAACAGAAAAAGACATTCGTCAATGAACTTATAATGGCGCTTTCCGAAAAGATGGCGGCAACCTTGACGGTTCAATTATGCTATCCGATAGATGAAAATCTTTATTTTGAACCTGATTATAAATTCATCAAAGCGATGGCGGAGAATGAGGAAAAGAGAACGACGATGGACGTTGCCCTTGTGACCAACGGCATAGAAACGATAAACGAGGTCAGGGCGCGCCGGGGATTGCCGGCGGTCCCGTGGGGATATACATGGAATCGTCCTTTTAATCTTTACCCGGCAGACGAAGTTAAGCCTGAACCGGCCGTCACCAAGTCAAGGTTGACCAAGAAAGAGAAGAAAGAGCGGATATGGCGCGACTACGTAGACCGGACTAAACCATATGAGGACGAGATGATAGTAGTCGTAAGAAAATTTGCCAAGAAACAGATGGCTGAGGTAATGGATGCGATTGATAAGAATTACAGACCAACAAGGGTCGGTAAGGACAAGATTAGAAAAGACGCCAAGGTAGATAACCTGATGTTTAATATTACACTTGCCAATAAGGAATTACAGAGACAGATGTCCGGAGTATTGAGTGAAACCATGAAGGAGTTCGGCAATGTCGCAATCAAGAGGCTGGGTGGGTCTATTGATTTTGACATTTCCGACCCAAGAGTAGTCGATTATCTTAATACCAAGATATTCAAATTCGCAGATGAGATAAATAAGACTACGCTAAGGGAACTCGGGGATACACTCGGCGAGGGATACAATGACGGCGAGAGTATCGAGGAAATGAAGGCAAGGGTGCAGGATGTATTTGACGGAATGACCAGAGCCGAACCTTACCGGGCGCGGACGATTGCCAGGACGGAAGTAATATCTGCATCCAATAACGCAAGTCTGATAGGATATAAGACCATGGGGGCTGAGAAAAAGGAATGGTTAACCGCGATTGATGAGCGGACCAGGCCGGAACACGCCGCAGTAAACGGGCAGGTGGTAAATATTGAAGATGACTTCTCCGTGGGCGGGGAAATAATGGCATATCCCGGTGACCCGAAAGGTTCAGCGAAAAATTTGTGCAACTGTCGTTGCACGTTAATTCCAGTAGTAGAATAATATAACAAAGTATAGCATTTTATAACACGGCTAATAGAAATAATCTTAAGCCGTTCAGACATAACGTTTGAACGGCTTTTTTATTTGAACAAAAAGGAGTTGAAAAATGGAGATAAACAAAAAAGCGATTCCGTTCAAGGATTTGGGGATGCACGATATCGGCATGGCATGGGATGGCCCGAAAGAAATAGCGGCCGCTGATGTAACCGTGCTGAAACAAATCTGCGCTTGGATGGATGAGGAAAACCCGGATGTTAAATCATCCTATAAAATGCCTCACCACACTGCAGGTGACAAGAAAGCCGTGTGGAAGGGTGTGGTTACAGCCATGGCTGCATTGTTAGGCGCGAGAGGCGGAGTTGATATCCCAGCAGATGATAAACAGGGTGTTTACGACCACCTGGCATCACACTACAAACAGTTTTCGAAAGATGCTCCAGCCATGAAAGCATACAAATCAGAGGAACTGGCAACACTATTCCCGGATGACTTCCTGGTCATGAAAAGGGAGATAGCAATATTAAAAAGGGACGACGAAAAGCAGATAGTCTACGGCATCGTTTACGAACCGGATACCGTGGATGCTCACGGTGATTATACCGACGCCGAGGAAATTGAAAGGGTATGTCACGACTTCCTGGAGGAATACCAAAACATATCATTCATGCATCAGGAACTAATTAACAAAGATGTGCGCATCGCCGAGTGCTATATCGCCCCGGTTGATTTCCCGATGGGGCAGAGGCAGGTCAAGAAAGGCTCTTGGGTAATGGCAACGCACATACTGAACAGCCAACTATGGGGACTCGTCAAGGAAGGCAAGATAACCGGATACTCGATGGAAGGAACCGCTTCCAGATAATAACTCTAACAAAAAGAAAGGAAGGTGAGATTAGATGACGGAACCCAGGAAACTGAAAAACCTGAAAATTGACGTTGTGGCGCTGGTGGACTCGCCGGCAAATAAGTCGCCATTCTTCTTGTTTAAAAGAGATGATGCCGCAGGTGCCGAGAAGGCAAAACTCGAAGGGCAGATAGCGTCACTTAACGATGAAATGATAAAGAAGAATGTGGATATCACGAAGAAAGACGGAGAGATTACTACTTTGAAGGCTGCTAATGCAACACTGACGGCGGAGAACGCCACCGTGAAGGCAGACCTTGAAAAAGTATGCAAAGACTGTGAAGACGCAGTCACCCTGATTGAGTCTATTAAGGAAAAAATCCTTACCAAAGACCAGATAGGAAAGATGGTAAAAGATGCACTTCATAAGAAGTGAAGATTGATAGCCTCTATAAATTTTTAGAGGTTTAGAAGTTATATTCCATGGTTACGAAAGGCAAAAATAAATGGTAGACTATAAAATAAGCGATACGCTCGGAAGGAAGGTGAAAGAACTTTCCGATATCGCCAAATCGGCTGACCCAGCGAAAGTAAAGGAAGAAATAGAGGAAGTGCTGAAGTTGCAGCGTGATGAATTCGCCGAAGCAGTGCGCAAAGGTGAGTTCAACGTGGATGAGGCTGACCCCAGGATAACCAATATGAACGTTCTCATTAGGAAGAGGACGAAAGATGAGACGGTTAAGAAAATCCAGCAGATTAATGATGACCTGCTGATCATGTCTGTGCTGTGCCAGAAGCCGATGCAGAATTTCAATCTCTTTAAGAGTTTGAAGCCGTTAATCAACGAATCCGAACTCGCCAAGGCGATGACGACCGGCGGGACAGGAACGGGCGCAGAATGGATTCCGACCGATTTCAGTTCCGAACTGGTCGACCTATTTAACCTGGAATTGAAGGTGGCTGCATCCCACAGGGATGTTCCGATGCCGAGCGATCCGTTTAAATTCGGGCGCAAGACCTCAAGGTCAACCGCCAAGAAATCGACCGAGGCAAGCGAAGCCACGGCAACGACACCCGGAACCGGTGCATTAACCCTCACGGCAGAGACACTGATATCCAGGGTTGACATCAGTTATGAACTTGAGGAAGACTCAATCATACCCATGTTGCCGACCATTAAGGAAGATATCGCCCAGGCGCTCGGGCATGGCGTGGAAAACTGCGATATCAACGGTGATACCACGACAGCGCATCAGGATAGCGATGTCACCGATGCGGATGATGCCCGTAAATGCTGGAAGGGATACCGCAAGCACTGTCTTGAAGCCGCTAAGTATAACGTGGGCGGGGATGCGGTTGTCGAAGGCGACTTGCAGGCGGTAAGAATCCTGATGGGAAAATACGGAGTGAATCCGAACAACCTGATATGGGTAGTTGGTATTTCCACGTTTAACGCGATGCTTAACAAGACCAACTTCGCCAGCTTCAGGACTGTGGATAAATACGGCCCGATGGCAACGGTTCTCCAGGGCGAACTCGGCAAGTTTGATAACATCCCGGTTATCTGCTCCGAGTATATCAGGGAAGACCTGAGCGCAAGCGCTGTTTATGACGGAACCGGCAATGCCTTGACGGAAGCCATCCTTGTGTTCCGTCCGGGATTCCTGCATGGAACTCGCAGGGCAATCAAACTGGAACTGGAAAACAGGCCGTCATATCAGAAGAATATTCTCGTGGCGACAACCAGGAAGGCGTTCACCCCGAGATATGACGAGACTACAGAGAAAATCGTGGCAATAGCCAGAAATATTTTAGCGTAAACAGACTTGACTGAAAGGTCTTAGTATAACAGATATAGTCCAGCACCTATCCAGGGGATGGGTGCTGGGCTTAGTTAATGAAGTTCCACGGGCGTAAACCCGTGGTCTTCTGCGAAGGCGGATAAAAAGAAAGGGAAAATGTTAATCGGTGTCCTGTCCGTTTATAACGAAGCCCAGTTTTTCGGGCGGTGTATCAGGTCAATCAGGGAAAAAGTGGACAGGGTAATCGTAGTGGATGGAGCCTATGTTTCTTTCCCCTACGACAAACCCTGGTCGACCGACGGGACGATAGAGTTGGCAAGGAAATATGCGGATAAGATAATCACGACCGAAAATGCATGGGAAAGCCAGATAGTTAAAAGGAACCGATACCTGCTGGGCAAAGAGGGCGACTGGTATCTGATGATAGACGGGGATGAGGAACTCGCGGGAATCCCGAAGGGCTATGAGGAACAGGATGACTGGAATATATCTCTATACCGGACAGACGGAATATCCGCTTATCCGGTATATAGATTATTCAGGCATAGAAGGGGGATAAGATATTTTGGGACTCATCACTGCCTGATGATAGGCGATGAGATTTTGAATAAACGCAAGATGGAAACGATAATGAACTGTAATATCATTCACTTTAATGCAGAGCGGAAACAGGAACGTGTAATGGCAAAGGGTCAATATTACCGGTCGAGAACCGAGGAAAAGGAATTCAGACAGATAAATAAAATATGAGCGGTGAACTAAAGGTTCTTTTAGGGGTAAGCGAAGGCCTCGGGAATGGGGTATTATTTACCCCTGTTATCTCACAACTCGCCGATGATAACCCCGGTATGCAGATAGACGTCTTATCGTCCGACCGAGCCTACGACGTCATGGCAAAACATCCCCGTATTAATAGAATATACAGGGAAACAGAACAGATAACCGATCACTATAATTACAGTTTAAATTCATGCTTCAGGACGGCAAGGTTTGACGAGCCATTAAAAAGAGTAAGTGATAAACTACTATACGAGCCAGAACAGCAACGTAAATTCTTATTTACTTCAGAAATAGAAATTAATCTACAAACGCTGATGAGCGAGAAACTTATCAAGTCAATCAACCAAAAGTTTTACCCGACATTATTCCCCGTCCCGGATATCTACGAGAAACAGAAAATGATACTGATGCATGTCGGCTGCCACAGCAACAAGCACTGGGAGAAAAAGAAATGGCCGGATAACTACTGGTTAGACCTGATATCATATTTTAAAAAAGAGATGTCGGAATATAAATTATGCCTACTCTGCGGAGAGCATGAGAAAGAACAGACAAACCAAATGGCGAATGAATCAGATGTGCCTGTATTTAAGGATACGCTTGATAAGGTTGCTGCCTTGATGATGGCTTCAAGTCTTCTGATATCGATAGATTCGGGAATAATGCACCTGGGCACGACCACCGGAATAAAACAGATAGCCATGTTCGGTCCGACATCGGAAATAAAGAACAAGCCGCACGTGCAGGATAACAGGGCAATAATATTGAGAAAAGAAATTAATTGCCAGAGATGCTATATCAGCGACAAAGCCAATCGGACGAATATGTTCATAACCTGCCGGGATAATATCTGCATGAAAATGTTGAGCCCCGGATATGTATTTGAAACCGCAAGGGAGATGCTGAAATGAGCATAGAGAAATTTGATATCAAGAAATACTGGAATGATAGATACGCAAGAGAAGGCGCCAATGCCTGCATATCCAGACAGATTTATGACCACCAGGAAGAGAGATACAAGAGAGACACCGAGAGGATGGGTAGGGCATTATCAAGAGCTGGGAAAATGACTTTTAACAATGGGATAGAAATAGGCGCCGGCTCGGGTAGGCTGACTCCTTTTTATAATTCATTCATCAGGGAACTCCTTTGCACAGATATATCAGAGAAAGCGATGCAGTGCTTTAATGAACTTCCGCTCAAGAACCAGTATGTCGTAGAGGAGATTAAAAATCTTAAAAACAAATACACGGCATCATTTGAAATCGCTTTTACCTTCACGGTCGTGCAACATATCAACGACCATATCACCTGGGCGGAATCGGTGAATTCGATACAGGAAATACTCAAACCGGGCGGATACTATCTGCTGCACGAGGACATAAGCGCCTTTACCATGAATTATAAACCGTCCCTGCATATGAATGGATTCGGCTTGCCGGATTATATAAAGGCGCTTGATAAATGCAATCTTATCTATCACGAGATACTGTTTGAAGAGCAGACTAAAGAACATGACTTGGTAGCCTTATTTGAAAGGAAATAAATAATGTTTGTCGGAATGATGATTGTATACAACGAGGTAGAGTTTATAGAAATGAATATCCGCCAGCATGTTAATTGTTTCGACAGGGTTATCATCATAGACGGCGCCGACAAGAGGAACAACAAGGATATCATCTCCAAAAATGGATTATCTAATGATGGGACTAAAAACGTGGTCAAGAAACTAATCAGGGAATATGGCAGTAAAATTGAATGGCATGAAATGCCTTTTGCAATCAAAGAGGAAAAAGCCCGTTTTTATGTAACGCTCCTGAAGGACAACGATTCGTTTATCAGACTTGATGTCGACCAGTTTTATACCTTTGACGACATGGAAAGGTTGAAGGCATTGCTCATCCAATACGATGCGGTAATGTATCCAATCATCAACTTCTGGAAAGGTATAACCAGGATAATAGAGGGCGGATATTTCAGTATAAAACAGTGCCATGCATTTAAGTATTACAACGGAAGTAAGTTTGAAATCGACCACGTCCGGCTGTCGTATAAAGATGGGAGTCTATACGGAATCAAGAACGACAGGTCGTTATATACGAATGATATAGCATGTTACCACATGGGATTCGCAAGGAAAGATACAGAGCGGTATAAGGTAAATTTGAATCTATATATTGAACGCGGAGAAAAGGTGACCCGTCCGCTTTACATTACCTGCCGTGAATCGTTCCTGACGGACCAGTTGCCACCGCAATGCAGGATATTAGATTACTCAGGGATTTATCCTGAGATATTTTATAAAACATATTACCCGGAATTATTTTCCGGGAAGAAAGCGAGGAAAGATGACAGAAGTTAAGACGGAAACAAAAACATCGGAACCGATGGTAAAAGTGGAATTCCTGGGCGAGGCTTATTCAGGCAGGGAAATAAAGAGGGCGAGAAAGGGACAGTCATTCGATATCCCGGAAAGCAGTGCAAAGAAACTCGTCAGTTCGTTCCCCGGTGAGTGGAGGATAGTCAAGAAGGCGACTGAAGCACCGGCGCCGGACAACAAGGTTAAGAAAATTATCGAACCGATAAAACCTGTGGCCCCCGCAATGACGAAAGCTAATTCGTTCCAGCCTCCGGTAAAGAAGATTGAGGTCAAGCCGGAGATGAAAAAAGAAGCGGTTGTAGCACCAAAACCGGTTATTGAACCGCCCAAACCCGCGCCGATAGCGGCAACGCCCAAGCCCGCGTCAGTGCCTGCGCCCAAGAAACCCCTGCCGCCGGCCCCGAAACTAAGCATGGATGGTAAGAAGGTAACGAGAAAAAAACAGAAGTGAAACCTAATGATTGTGAAGGAATAATTTATGCCTGACCCTAATTATGACCTGACTACGCTCGACGAGGTCAAAACAGACCTTGAACTGACAAC
Organism: Planctomycetota bacterium; assembly: GCA_043807745.1. Classification (GTDB taxonomy): domain Bacteria; phylum Planctomycetota; class MHYJ01; order JACQXL01; family JACQXL01; genus JAZDFP01. The sequence goes on along the minus strand of JAZDFP010000016.1, from coordinate 11,128 downwards.
GGCAACTACTTATGACGACATCCTTGAGGCGTTGATTGATGCCGTAAGCAACTGGATAGAAAATAGTTACTGCAAGAGGCAGTTTTTGTCGAGGCCGTATACCGAATATATCGACGGCAAGGGCAACGATACCATATACCTGAAGCACCGGCCGGTGACTGCGGTGACGACAATCCATGATGACGTCGACCGCGTCTTTGATTCTAATACCCTGATAAACAGCAGTGAATACTATCCTTATGAGAACGAGGGGTATGTTAGGCTGTTCGGAGAGACAAAACAATTCTTCACCCGGGGCATATTCCAGGTCGGAGTCGCCAATGTTAAGGTAGTTTATGTTGCCGGATATGAGACTATTCCGAAAGCGGTCAATCTCGCCTGCAGGAAACTTGTCATAAAGTTGTTCAGGCAGAGGGAGAAGGAAGGCGTCAAGTCGGAATCAATCGGGCAATATTCAATAACCTATACCGAAAGCAAAGACGTTCCGACAGAGATAAAGATGATGCTCGACGGATACGTCAATATGAAAGTGTGATGCAAAACATATGTCTTTTAGTTCCTGGCTTACGGATACGGTAACGGTTAAGAAACCGACACATTCGGTAGATGTTAACAACCAGATAGTTGAATCGGAGACGAGTGTAACCGGAGTGAAAGCCAGGATAGAACCATTAACTGGCGGACGGGACCGGACCGTTCTGGGAAAGTTTCCGTCCGCGACCCACAAGATGTTTTGTGAAGTTGGAGTAGATATTGATGCCGGATACCAGGTATTAGATGCCAATAGTATAACATACGAGGTTAATTATGTCGCTAAGTATTTCAGTCATCATAAGGAAGTGATTTTAGAACAGAAGGAAATATAGATGTTCAAAATGGCTGTAACAATTAACGGTATTGAGAATGTTATTTTTACCACTAATCAGGCTATAAGGAATTTACCAGAAAAATTACTCAATATATTACGGACAGCATCATTGAAGAATATCGCCGAATCCAAAAGAGGCACGCCAGTGGATACCGGATTGTTAAGGGCATCAATTAATTACTTCACGGGAGTAGAGGGTAATCGCTATACGTCTAAAATAGGTTCGGCGGTATTTTATGCTCCATATGTGGAGTATGGATATGGCAGACATAAGGTAGGACATAGGTTATTCTTGAAAGGTGGATTTAAGGCTGGTTCGGAAAAACTGATATCATTGTTACAGAAATTAAGACCCGTAGGAAACGAAGAGGGATATTTACATCCTGAAGGATAAAGAATGACTATCAAACAAATGATACACGCCGAGGAGATATGTGATGAGATTATCTCCATTATCAGCGCGGCATTAAAAACAAGTTGGGGATTGAAAGAAATCCAGTTTGGTCAGATAGATTATATGCCAGCGCCTTTAAACATGGCTAATTTCGTGCCCGGCGTTTTTGTCCGCCCTTATGGGGAAGTAACTAATAACTTTAGGCAGATAGGAAAAGTCTACCAGCCGGTTTATAAGTTCAGGGTTGTTTATGTCAATAAATACGCCAAGGGCGAGAATCCGGTAGAACTTAAAACACAGAAGGCAAGAATACTCGCCGAACTTTTTATGGACTCGCTCGACCTGAACGGATTGGTCCTGACCAATGCCACGATAGAGTGGGTTCTGGTTACCGGAATAGAATGGGAGCCGCCTGAAGATGATTTCGTTTATACCACGAATTCAAACTTATTCGCCTTTGCTATCAATCTGGAAGTTGCGGTAATGACGGAATCTTAGGAAGGAAGACATGAAAATACTGATTGATACTGACGGTTTTGCCAAGAATACCAAAATTGAGATTAACGGCAAACAACTGACAAACGATGAAGTAAAGGAATTTGTCGGGTTCAACTTCTCCGTAAAATCACCGGGCAAGGTAAAACTCCAGTATTTCTTTAAAGATAAAAATACCAACCAACCGATTCCCACCTCTTTGTGGGGAGCGGATATCCAATATTATGATAGGGCCGGTGAATCAAAACCGATGATTAATTCTTAAATAAGGAGATAGTAATATGAAACTGGTATATCAGGGAACGCTCAGCCCAGTTTATTTCCCCAAACTCAAAGGTGGGATAACCGTAAAGCATGGTGATACACTGGAATTATCCCCGGCTGATTTTGGCGGGAATGAAAACAGATATAAGGAAGTATGCAAACAGTTCATAGACTCAAGAAACTTCCGGGAACATAAGGAATACAAACTTGCCCCAGAGATTAAGATAAATGTTAGAGATAATAAGAAAGAAACGCTGACCAGAAAAAAGAAATAATTAATTTAAAATAAAGGAGAACTATTATGGCATCAGGATTAGGCCAAGAAGCATATGTGGGATTCGGGGAAGAATCTATCTTTGCCGACCTCGTGGCAAGAAGCAAGTTCCTCAAGATTAACTCCGAGTCAATAGAGGAAAACGAGGAACAGGTGGTTCTGGATTCTCTGTATGAGGATAGTAGGCATGAGGATGATGTCATCCAGGGCAAACGCATGGCGCAGGGTTCTTTTGAATTCTTTAACCGATGGGAAGGCGCGGAGTTGTTATTCAAGCACCTCTTCGGGAGCGTTTCCAGCTCACAGCCGGATAGCACCAACGACCCGGATGTCTGGCAGCATATATTCACCCTTGCCACTGCACTGCCGATAGGATTGAGTTTTGAAATCAACCGTGATACCGGATGCCTGCTGATAGCCGGTTGCAAGATTAAGAACATGCGATTTGCCCTTAATAACAGGGGCGGGCTGGTGATAACCCCTGAGATTATCGGTGCTGATGCAACCTACAGCTCCAAGTCAAGCGAATCATTCACCGAGACCAAGATTATCACCTATAAGGATGCGGAGGCGAATTTTATTTATTTCAATAACGCCCGGGTTAAGGTCAACTCTTTTGAGATGTCAATAGCATACGACCTGGATGATGACTGGGTTCCGTTCCCGGACAGGGAAATGGAAGAGCCGGTAAAGAAAGGCAATAGAATCATATCCGGTTCGTTCGTGGCGGAGTTTGATACCGTGAGCAGGCGCACGGATTTTCTTAACGCGCAATCCAGGGCATTGCGGGTGAAGTTTGAAGGCGCGGTAATAACCGGCGGCTCAGATGCATTTAAACAGACATTCCAGTTAGACTGCCCGGCAATCAAGTTGAATCCATACAGCAATTCCGTCTCGGCAAAGGGCAGGATATTGGAAAAAATCAGTTTCAATGCATTCAAACAGGATGATAGCAATAAAGAGGTGAAACTAACGCTGATTAACACCGTAACATCGGTGTAAGATAATCCCGCCAAGGCGGGACAGTATAAAAATTAAAAGAGGAGATAAGATATGGACAATAAAGATAATGCTCTTGAAGTTCTTTTAGGCGGACTTCCAGAGCATAAGATTACTGGCGTGGACGGCAAAAAGTATACTTTCACCAGGATAGACCTTGTTGACATTAAAGATCTGGTAAGTAAATACGGAGACATATTCTCAGGCGGGCTGGAAAAGAACGCTGAAGGGAAAACATCAAGAGACATGATATTAGAAGCAATCGATTTTCATTTGTTTGTTGCCTGGCTCGGAATAAGGAAAGTCGGATTAACCGATGACCAGATAGAAAAAGGCGAATGGAAAATAGGTATCAGGAAAGTGGCGTCAATATTGCCGACGAATATTTCGTATCTCAGGGAACTGACGGCAAAGATATTTGAAATGTCCGGGTATGGTCTCGTCAAGAAAGAAGACGAACTAAAAACCGGCGATGAGGACGAAGAAATAAAAAACTCATCGAGGGAGGGAAAGACGCCTCCCATCCAGACGACAAAATAGACTGGGAATATATGGTCTACGCCCTGGTTAGGACAGGCTTTACGATTCCCCAGATTAGGCGTTTATCATTAGGGCAAGCGTTTATCTATGTGAACCATTATAACAAGGAACGGGTTGAAAATACGATTGGAATGGAAACAAGGTCTTTAACGGAGAGATTAAGGCATGGCAGACGAAAACAAAATAGAAGTCATTATGTCCATCATCAACCAGATGAGTGGTCAACTTCAGTCAATCGGTAACGACTTCACAAAATTCAAGGTATCCACTGAGCAGAACGGTAAACAGATTGCTCAGAGCACTAATCTAGCGGTTAAGGCATTTCTTGGATTTGTTGGTATTCCTGTCACTATCATGGCGGTCAGTGCGGCCATAAAGAAACTTTCACTTGAAACACTTGGATATGGTAAGGAAGTTACAAAATTGGCATATTCTCTTGATGTTACCAATGAACAGGCTCAACTACTAAAACGCATATCAACATTATTGAATGTTGATATGAATATGTTGGAGACTTCATTCTTTAAACTGTCGACCGAACTTCAATCATTACGGGAAGGAACTACTGATGCGATAGTAAAGTTTGACCGATTTGGAATATCAACACAAGACCTTAAGAACGGTAATATAAATTTATTCCAAGCATTTACTAAGATAGTGGATTATCTCGGGAAAATGGAAAATGCCCAGGAACGCAATACCATCGCGGTAGACTTATTTGGGAAAGGCGGAAGGCAATTATCAGAAGTATTTGATGCGGCTGGTGGAAGTTTTGGGAAGTATTTATCTAATGTTAAAGAAGGGACGAAAATATTATCTGATGCTCAAATAAAAATGCTTAAAGATACAGAGCAGGCATATAATAAATTTTGGGACGACCTAATGGCTGGTTGGCGTGAGTTTTTCGTCGACGTCGTGTCGATAGGAACAGAGGCGGAAAGAAGTTGGACACAGAACATAGGCGAGAAAAAAATAACCTCCATAATGACCCAGGCAAAAGGCGATATTGTTATTCTTAGAAAACTATTACTGGAATTAAAGGAAGAAGGTGGATTGACAAGTAACCCTATTATGCAAAAGAGACTCCAGGAAGAATTGGATGCACTTAAAAAACTAGAGACTCCTAAATCAAAGACACCAAAACCCCCGGATAAAACCGATGCTGAAAAGGCACAAGAATTAACTAATATACTTAAAGATAAATTATCAAAGGCAGAATTCGAAGCCGGTGGAAATACGGAAGTGTTAAGACAAAAACTGGAAGCAATGAGAAAGGAAACGGGGCAGACAGCAGATTCCATTAAGGATATAGATGCCAAACTGCGCGATTTAACCGCGGCTGAATATGGTCAGAAGTTTGGTGAAGGCTGGAAAGTTGCCATGAATCATATGCGGGATGCCTCGGTTGACTGGGGGAAATCCTTCATAAAGATAGTTGATGATATAAGGGGTGCTTTCTCTGATGCCTTCTACTCCATAGGCGAGATGCTTATAAGTCATACTAATTCGTGGAAACAAATATTTAGAAAATTCTATCAGGACATCGGCGGAAGCATAGGACGCGAACTGAGTAATGCAATGGGTAAAAATATAACCGCACAGTTAGGTTCAATGGTCGGGGCAGGTTCTGTTACTGGAGCAGAGAGTGTCGGTGCGATGGCGGGGATAGCCACCAATCCCATTACCCTGGTAGTTGCAGGTATAGCTACCTTAGTCGACGCAACTAATACGGCGAATAAAAGAGCCTCCGAAAGCCATAAAGCTCAGATTAATTATTACCAGAACATGGCAGCCAATTACAGAGAGCAGGGAAGGATACTTGCCGAAGAGTTAGCTAAAAAAGTAATGGAAACGATAGCCACCGCTGAAGGCGGACGCGGGATTGAGGATGTAATGGCAAGCAGCCTGAAAACCACAAATGCCACCCTTAAGGGATTAATAGCAGCGGCCGACGCAATGGAGCAGAGCGCTATCAACGTGAGTAAAAAGAAGGTAAAGAAAAAGACCTTATTCAATTGGTGATCTAATATGAATGTCCTTGAGTTTATATTCAGAAGGCCGCGGTCAATGAAAAAGGATAAGGTATTTGAAGGTAACCGGCTATCCAGGGAAACGAAACAAAAAGAGACTGTGCAAAGAGGCAAGACCGGTAGATGTAAGAGGAAATCCTTGGAGTTTAAATTTATATAATGCATAACAAACCACATTCTATTGAAACTAAACGAAAAATAAGTTTAGCAAAATCGGAAGTAAATAAAAATAATATAATAAACAATTTAAAAAAATGATAACCATAAAATTCGGCAATTTCACGTTCCCGTCTAAAAGCAGTTTGAATGCTTGGCTGGAAACAGCCCATTCAAAAATTGATTTGACCTATATTCCAAAGAGGCATGGAGCAACGATATCTTTGCCGATTCCGTTAGATGTCAGGCGTGTTACGGTTTCAGGAAGGATACGCGCAAAGAGCCAGGCAGAATTCGAAACAGCATTAAATACCCTGACTTATTATATTAACCAGGGCACGCAGAAACTTCAATTCTGGAATGATAGGTTTGTCTGGGCAACCAAATCCGATTTCAGCGGGCCTAATTATAGAAAAGCGACCAAGGGATTGCTTGCAGATTATTCCATTTGGTTCATATGCGAAGACCCGTTTGTTTATGCCATAGGGGTAACGGGCGGAGGCTATACTTATACAGCAGACGGTGAACGTGTGGATACACAAACAATAGCCGGGGCCACACTTAGTTTTATGCATGAAAATCGGGGCTTTGGCACGATGTTCCCTGTCTATACACTAACGGTAGGGGGCGGTAATGCCTTGGATTCGGGATTCAGGATAACGAATTACGCCCCGATACCGCAGGTCTTTGCGGTTGCCACCACACCGCAAACATTTACCCTTACTAACCCTTATGTCTTGGGCAACGGGAGCTTGGCAATATATAAAGATGGGGTAAAGTTAATTAAGGATACGGATTATACGGAAGTTAATACAACATCATTCATATCATTAACGGCAACGGTTGGGGAAACTTTAATTGCTACAGTCCCAACCACCGCCGGCAAGTTCATACAATTTAACGCCCCGTTAGCGGCAGGAGATATTTTAATCATTAACACCAAAAATTTAAAATTTACCGTTAATGGCGTCAATGCAATTGATAGCATTTCAGATGATTCCACGGTAACACTTCCGATTGTGTTCGGCGTAAATAGTTTCGTATTGTCTGCTATGGGCGCAAGCGCGGGGGGAAGTTTCGTTACACAATATTTTGAACGTTTTAATTAATTTATAGAGATATTCTATGTCTGTCAGAGATATTTGCTACATTGCGGGAAATAATAGTTTTAACCCTATTACCCCATCGGGAGTAGGCATAGCAAATAAGTTTGTCATCCCGGAGTCCTTAAACCTAACAAATAAACTGGTCTGCACAAACCCTGCCTTTTACCTTTGGTGCGTGGAATACATGGCAAGCATAGACGCGGTATTCTATGGCGGTAATGATATGCTGTGTATGCTGCGAAAAGGTCATGCCACCGATTGCTTTGCATTAGCCGGGTTTACCGCCGCAACATATATTACCGCTATGAAATATGTTGACTTGGGCGTAAACGGTAGGGTCCTCCTCGTCGGTTCTTCGGATGGTAAGTTAATGTCTACCACAGATGGTATAAACTGGACCAATAGAACAGCATTACTTTTACCAGCTGGATTGGCATGGGGAAGTAGTCCGGTTAATACTATTTCTTATAATGCAACAAACGGATATTATCTTATTGGCGGTAATAATATAGATCCAAATCAGACAAGACTGGTTAAGGTAATCCCGGGAGACCCCTGGACATCAACCAATTTATCGGATGACTTTATGACTGCCCTGACTTTTCAGAATGACATAATGTCTCTGGATTTTGACCCGGTTAACGGAATATTCTTAATCGGGACGAGCGATGGTGATTTGGTGCTATATAGACATGCTACGGGCTTTTTTGAGGTGTCGGCTAATTATACTGCTGATGTAATATTAATCGTAAGATATAGTTCGGTATTAGGTAAGTTTGCCATCGGTTGCCAGAATAGTTTATTATATACTTATGCATACGATACTTTAACGGACATCTCGGCAGGTTTGACTACACTTGGATTTATCGCAACTGATGAGGTCTGGACCATTCGGGATTTGCCAAGCGAAAGCAGAATCATTATAGGCGGTGGTTATTCTCTCCAGCCAAGAATCGGTAAGTTTGATGGTGCATCGGAATGGACAAAATACGGAACTTACCTGAGAGGGTTTGATGGCGACCATTCTGTAGTCAAAGACATAGCAGTTAAAACAGCGGCCGAGATTGAAGACGACCCAGAAGGCGCCTTGCAATACAGGATTATTCTATTAGATAAAACCAATGTCAGAAAAGAAATCATAACGAACAAGGTAGAAAAGTTCGAATGGTCTTATGACCAGTGGGGCGGCTGCGGCAGGTTTGAATGTGTGGCTAAAGAGGAATTAGACTCAACCTCTGAATTATGGAATATCACGGAAGGATGGCAGGTCCAACTCTGGATTCTTGGTTATCAAAATACATGGGAACTAAGATACACCGGATATATCAATAAAATATCTACCTACCTTGACGAATCCGGAACCGGATTAGAATTTGAAGGCGATGGCTTTTCTGGACACTTAAATAGGATTTATTGTAATAAACACTTCACAGCAACTACGGTAGCAGTAGCGTTAAAATATATTTTAGATACATACGTCCTGCCCTATTCCCCAATAACCTATGACAATAACCAGATTCAGGGGGCGGCCACCGTAACAGACATATATTTCAGGGGCACCGCCTTAGATGCAATAAAGATCCTTGCTTTATTACAGGGCAACACCGATTGGGGCGTGGACGCCAATAAGAAATTCTACTTTAAAACCACTTCCTCAACTGTAGGCAAGGTATTAATCCAGCAAAAGGATATTGACATACTAAACATCAGCCAGGATTTTGAGCATATTTATAACGTAGTTACTGTATTGAGGGGCTTTACGGACAGTGTATTTAATATCGGAGCCGAGGAATCAAGTAATTACTCGCATGGCGGTTCTATTACATCTTACGACAGGCGGGAACGGGTTTCTCTATTCGGTTCATTATTGAGTGCAACAGATAGTCTGGCCGTTGCAACAAACCTAACGACCGTAGCCAAAGACATCTGGAAGACAAAACAGTTAGAGGCAAAGCCGGTAGAGATAATAGATTGGATAGAATTCATACAACCCATAGGCCTGGTCAGGATTTTCAGTCCGGGTATGCTTACCGCAGAAGATGAGGAAGTGGAAAGCGTAAGATATACTTTAAAAGGCGATGCCATTATAATGGCGATGCAGTTAGGCAAGCCTGAGAGTGAAGCCGTTGGAGGTATGTCTGTTTTAGAATCAAAAGTTAACGATATTTTTGATATGTTAAGGCAGATTCGTAATTCGTCGGCATTTAAAATACAATCAAGTTTACCTTATTTAGATTTAGTTAATTCAAGTGATTATGGGGGAAGAGTTTTTACTGACGCTACAGCAATATATTTATGCAGTAATTGTTATTATGATGGCGCTAATTGGCAGAGAAAAGATATATCTAAAATTGCATCTTTATTAAAACTTAAATCGGATACAAATGAGTTATTATATTATTCAACATCGGCAGGGGCAAATCCAATAGCAAGTTGGGATTTACTAAATGGAGTAAGTGTTTATCATGCTCAAAATACTGATATTGGCACTAATCAGAATTTTAATATTTCTAAAACCACACCAACTCTTACAAAAACTAATGCTGGCGGTTATACATCAGAAGATAAATATACAGAAGGCAGAGTTGAAACAAAAACAGTAACTGTATATAAACCTGGACAAGCAGGTCAGGCACTTGTTCTTAATGGTTCTACTCAATATATTAAATGTGGAAATGTATTAAATTTAGGGTATCTTCAAAAATTTAGTTGGAGTGTTTGGTTTAAAACTGGAAGTAATGTAAATAGTTTACAATGTATAATTAATAAACAAAATTCAAATGCTCCGTATACTGGTTATGGGCCCACTATATATAATGGGAAGGTATATTGGGATTTCGTGCAAACTGTTGGAGGGGCGAAATATTTACAAATAATTAGTTCTGCTTCCCTTAGTCCTAATACAGTATATCAGTTAGTAGTAACTAAGGATGATACAAATACACAGGCTGGAATGAAGTTGTATTTAAATGGCGTTGAGGGGCATACTAATGGAAATAATCAACCTCTTGATGCTGACCCGACTACAACTTATGAGCTTTGTTTTGGATGTTGGGGAACAGGAGCGGGACGATTTGCTGGTGTAACCTTAGATGAGGCTGTTTGTTGGACTAATTATGTTTTAACTCAAACAGATGTAGACGCAGAATATGGTGCTGGTGCAGGAAAACATCATGTTGCCGGAACTAATATTGCTGGAATTTGGCATTTTAATAATGATGTTCTTGATAGTTCCGGTAATGGTTATAATGGAACTGCGGTAGGTAATCCAACTTATACTACTGGAACAGTTCCCATACCAGGTTCTTATGAAGCAACAGAATTTGATAGGATTGAAGACGGTGTTGCAGGAGCAGAACAAGGAATACGAACTATTGGGCATGCGTCAGGCAGTCTAAAATTACTAACAGGCACTAAAACAACTCCGGTTGATGCCGATAGTGTTTATCAAAAGGATTCTGCTGATAGTAATAAAACAAAAATATCAACTTGGACGCAAACGAAAGCCTTTTTGAAGACTTATTTTGATACTGTTTATATTTTACTCACAAAAATTGTAACTTCATGGAGTTCGCCAACATTAGATACTAATATACCAAGCGAGAAATTGGTTAAGGATAATCTTGGTTTAAAGGCAAATGACGCAGATGTAGTCCACGATACCGGCAACGAAAATGTAGACGGAATAAAGATATTTTCTTCATCTCCAATAGTGCCTACGCCTACTACTGATTATCAAGCATCAACAAAAAAATACGTTGACGACAACGCCCCAGCCGTAGTTTATGAAGAATTAATAGCAGTAGGCGGAACTAACGAATCATTTACTCTTAGCAATCTTTATACATTAGGCGCTAATATGCTATGGGTTATTCAACAAGGTCAAGATATAACCACTGAGATAACCGAAGTAGATACTACCCATTTTACGATACCTTTTACAGTAGCGGGCGAGAAGATAATTACGAGGATTGTTACGGTGTTGTCACACGCAAGCGGATT
>JAZDFP010000015.1:0-12750 GCA_043807745.1 Planctomycetota bacterium | reverse complement strand
GAACCTATTGCTGGGTGGCAAATTATGGTTCTTCTAATGTCACCCGCATCCTGAAGGCAGATTCCACCACGACCACTATTGCAGTCGGAACTAACCCCGAAGGAGTCGCGGTAGATGGAACCTATTGCTGGGTGGCAAATTATGGTTCTTCTAATGTCACCCGCATCCTGAAGGCAGATTCCACCACGACCACGATTGGGGTAGGAACTGGCCCAGAAGGAATCGCGGTAGATGAGACCTATTGCTGGGTGGGAAATTATTATTCTGGTAATGTCACTCGCATTACAAAGTCCACTTTAGCCACAACCAATATTACAGTGGGAAGTAACTCCTATGGAGTCGCGGTTGACGAAACCTATTGCTGGGTGGCAAATAGTGGTTCTGGTAATGTTACCCGCATTACGAAATCAACTTTAGCCACGACCAATATTGCGGTGGGAACTACCCCCTATTCGTTGGGCGATATGACCGGCTATGCCTATGATAATTATTCAAGCACCACCAGCGCACCACCACCACCGACCTGCACCACTAATGGCGCTACTAATGTAACCTCTACTTCTGCCACATTAAACGGAACGGTCAATCCAAATGGGTTGAATGTTACCTCTTGCTACTTTGATTATGGCACCTCTCTATCGTATGGAATCAGTGCAAATGTTGTCTCTCTTCCTGGAGGTGGCACGAGTCCGGTGAGTGTTTCTGCAAACATAAGTTCATTATTATCAAATACACTCTATAACTTCAGGGTCGTAGCCACTAATACCGAAGGCACAACTAACGGCAATAACCAAACCCTTACCACCACCGCTGTGCCGGCCGTGGATGACTATTGCTGGGTGGCAAATTATAATCCTGTTGGTTCTGGTAGTGTTACCCGCATTGTGAAGTCCACTTTAGACACGACCACGATTTCGGTGGGAACTAAACCCAGTGGAGTAGCGGTTGACGAGACCTATTGCTGGGTGGCAAATAATGGTTCTGGTAATGTCACTTGCATCCTGAAGGCAGATTCCACCACAACCACGATTGCAGTTGAAACTAACCCCGAAGGAGTCGCGGTAGATGGGACCTATTGCTGGGTGGCAAATAATGGTTCTAATAATGTCACCCGCATTGAGAAGTCCACTTCCACCACGACCACGATTGCCGTAGGAAGTTACCCCGAAGGAGTCGCGGTAGATGGGACCTATTGCTGGGTGGCAAATAGTGGTTCTGGTAATGTCACCCGCATCCTGAAATCCAACTCCACCACGACCAATATTGCGGTGGGAACTAACCCCATGGGAGTCGCGATAGATGAGGCCTATTGCTGGGTAGCAAATTATGGTTCTGATGATGTTACCCGTATCCAGAAATCAAATTCTGCCACGACCACGATTACCGTGGAAACTAACCCCTTGGAAGTAGCGGTAGATGAAACCTATTGCTGGGTAGCAAATTATGGTTCTAATACTGTCACCCGCATCCTAAAATCAGATTTAAGCACGACCACGATTACCGTGGGAAACACCCCCGCTGGAGTCGCGGTTGACGAAACCTATTGCTGGGTGGCAAATTATGGTTCTGATGATGTTACCCGCATCATGAAATCAGATTTAACCACGACCACGATTACGGTCGGAACTGGCCCCTGGTCGCTGGGTGATATGACCGGCTATGCCTATGATAACTATTCAAGCACCACCAGCGCACCACCACCACCGACCTGCACCACTAATGCGGCTACTAATATAACCTATAATTCCGCTACATTAAACGGAACGGTCAATCCAAATGGACTAAATGTTACCTCTTGCTACTTTGATTATGGCACCTCCCTATCGTATGGAATCAGTGCAACTGTTGTCTCTCTCCCTGGAAGTGGTTCGAATCCTATTTCTGTTACTGCAAACGTACTTTCATTATTATCAAGCACACAGTATAATTTCAGGGTGGTAGCGACCAATGCCGGAGGCACAACTAACGGCAATAATCAAACTCTTACCACCACCGCTGTGCCCACAACGGCCGTTGATGACTATTGCTGGGTGACAAATTATTCTTCTAATACTATCACCCGCATCCTGAAATCTGACTTAACCACGACCACGATTGCAGTCGGAACTAGTCCCTATGGAGTCGCGGTAGATGAGATATATTGCTGGGTGGCAAATTATAATTCTTCTGAGGTCACCCGCATCCGGAAATCAGATTTAACCACGACCACGATAGCGCTCCTATATTACCCCTGGGGAATCGCGGTAGATGATAATTATTGCTGGATGACAAATCAGGATTCTGATAATGTCACCCGCATCCGGAAATCAGATTTAAGCACGACCACGATTGCGGTGGGAACTCAGCCTTGGGGAGTCGCGGTAGATGGAACCTACTGCTGGGTGGCAAATGCTAATTCTGCTAATGTCACCCGCATCCTGAAATCAGATTTAACCACTACCAATATCACGGTGGGAATTACCCCTTCTGGAATCGCGGTTGACGAGACCTATTGCTGGGTCGCAAATTGGTTTTCTAATACTGTCACCCGCATCATGAAATCAGATTTAAGCACGGCCACGATTGCAGTCGAAACTAAGCCCGAAGGAGTCGCAATAGACGAGACCTATGTCTGGGTAACAAATCAGGGTCCTAATACTGTCACCCGCATCCTGAAGGCAGATTTAAGCACGACCACGATTGCAGTCGAAACTAACCCCGAAGGAGTAGCGGTAGATGGAACCTATTGCTGGGTAGCAAATGCTAATTCTGCTAATGTCACCCGCATCCTGAAATCAGATTTAAGCACGGCCACGATTACGGTGGGAACTACCCCCTATTCGTTGGGCGATATGACCGGCTATGCCTATGATAATTATTCCCGGGTCCCGTAAAACAATATCCCGATTCGCCGAAGCGGAGGCTCACCCTAATGGCGGGAGGACCCAGAACGGGTAAATAATCTGTGGCTTATTTATTTACACTGTTAGAGATGTTTGATATTATTCAATATGACTCTGACGGAAAATGACGAATGCCGAATAAGTATAACAAAAGAAAAAGGAGTTGTGTATGAGAAAACTAAACTGTTTGGTAAAAATGATATTATGGGTAATTGCATTTGTAATATTAGTCAGTTGCAGTAGTACTGTTGGTTATAACAGAGCACTTTTAGTTCAGTCTCCGGCGCACGGCGGGTCAAAGATAGTTAATGACCAAGCAGAGGACGCTATGTTTTTCAAGAACTATGGCGTAAATCCGTTTGTGGATACCGAAGATGACCATCTGTCCACCTTTGCCACTGATGTGGACACTGCTTCATATACAATGGCGCGCTCCTATCTCAAAGACGGCAATATGCCGCCTAACGATGCTATCCGCACTGAGGAATTCGTTAATTTCTTTGATTATAATTATGCTCCGCCAGTTCAGGATACCTTCGCAATTCACCTGGAAGCCGCGCCTGCCAAATTCGGCAAAAATTGCTATCTGCAACGGATTGGTATCAAGGGTAAGGAAATAACTGTTGACCAACGCAAGAATGCTATCCTGACTTTTGTGATAGATTGCTCCGGCTCTATGCAACGGGAAGACCGGCTGGAATTGGTTAAAAGAAGTCTCAGACTTCTGATTGACCAGTTGCGTGAAGGAGATAAAATTGGCATTACAGTTTATCAAACAAGGGGTAGGGTTTTGATGAGCCATAAAGGATTATCTGAAAGGAATGAAATACTGACCGCCATAGATTTACTCCAATCTGACGGTTCTACAAATGCCGAAGAAGGAATCCGTTTGGGTTATGAAATCGCCGAGAAAGCATTTCAACCTGGCTGTATTAATCGGGTGATTTTATGCACCGATGGCGTTGCCAATGAAGGACAGACCAGCGCAGAAAATATCCTCAAGGAAATAAAAAAATATGTTGATAAAGGCATTTACCTCTCAGCCATCGGTTTTGGAATGGGTAACTATAATGACATCCTGCTGGAAAAACTGGGTGACAAGGGCAACGGGCATTATGCTTATGTGGACAATATTGCGGAAGCTAAGAGGGTCTTTGTAGAAAATCTGACCGGCACTCTTCAGGTGATTGCTAAGGATGTTAAGGTTCAGGTTGATTTCAATCCGGCAGTGGTGCGCAGTTACCGGCTATTAGGATATGAAAATCGCGATGTGGCTGACAACAAATTCCGCGATGACAATGAAGACGGCGGAGAAATCGGTTCCGGATTTTCTGTCACCGCACTTTATGAAATAAAACTCTGGGACGACAAAGCCGGCAAAATCGCCACCCTGTTTATCCGAGCCAAGAATCCCGATAGCGATGAAGTCAAAGAAGTATCCCGAGAAATCAATACCACTGATGTGAAGAAAAGTTTTGAAGAAGCATCTGACAGTTTCAAACTATCGGCTACGGTTGCCCAGTTTGCTGAAATCCTGCGTCATAGTTATTGGGCTAAAGACGAAAAAATGGAAGACGTGCTTGAATTAGCCCAAAAACTGGCTCCAGCGTATAAAAATGACGCCAAGGTAATAGAACTAATTGACCTAATCTCCAAGTCAAAAGCGCTGATTCCGAAAACTCAAGCAGAGAACAAAGAAGACAGTAAAAAAGAATGATAATAGTAATTCGGGGGACAACCATACCGAATTGCGTCCTACGTATCCCCACACTAACTAACCAGTATCACCATACTAACCATAGCATATCCTCATATTAACTATCGGGTATTCGCATACTAACTAATTGGTATCACCAGACTAGCCACTGGGTATTCACATACTAACCATAGGGTATCCACACACTAACTAACCGGTATCCTCATACTAACCAACTGGTATTCCCACACTTACTATATCTATAATGAATAATGCGGGTTAAGGTGCTATCGTATCCCAACTGGTGTGCCATAGTCTTGCAGTGGGTGTGATATGGCAGGGGTAGGGGTAGGATACCTATCTACCGTAGGGCGTGCCATACCCTACACTACCCCCTACCCCACCGTCCCCTACCCCCTCCCCCACCCCCCCCTCCCACCTACTTGACCGTCCAGTATGGCGTTCCTTACCATACCAAAGAGCGTAGTCTACCATCAGGTACCTCATTCCTTACCGTCACCTACCACGTTCCTGACCGTCCAGTACCGCCTACTTAACCATCCAGTACTGTATACCAGATGGTATCCTACCACATCCTGTATGGTATAGAACACCATACCAGACCATACCCTACACCCTAACCTACCACCCCCTACCGCATTCCTGACCGTATGGGACACCGTGCCATACCTTCACCTATGCCGTGCCTGATGGTCAACTACGCCGTATCATATCCTATGGTATATCCTACCTGAGATAACTATCCCGCCCCCACCCACAGGGTGCCCAGTGGGCAGCCCCTATAGAACTAATACCCTGCTAAAATATATGCCCGTCTCCAGATGTTCATCGGGACGGGCGGTCAGACTGGTTTCTATCATGGTAAGATTACAGAACCATTATTCTTTTAGAAACCCCTTGACAGCAGGTGATTTTGGGTGTATACTTATAGTGTAGAGCAGAGCGTATATGTAAGGACACGTTACAACCTGCCCCTACTATGCTTTATGCTCTATGCTAAGACGAGAGGAGGTGATAGATATGGAATTTATAAGAGAATTAGAGATGAGGTTATATGTGCCTGCGCAGTGGACTGTCCCTGCTGATATGGGGAAGCGGTGGAAGGAGGGCGCCAAGAATGCAGCCGAATATGCCTTTCAGCGGCTAATCAAGAAGATTGGTTTTGACGGAGATTTTATAGATAAGATGGCAACGCCATCAAACCGTGCCTATAAGCCGATGATAAATCCGACATTCATATCCAAGAGCGGTCGGACTGCTGATGAGATTATTCAGGCACAGGCAGAAAATATGGCTGGTAAATTTCCCCAGTGGCTTAAGAATCTCCAGAAGGCATACGCCAAAGATGGCGCGGTGTATAAGGATAAAATAGATTCATCAGAGGAGGACTGGATACGAGAGGCATCCAAGACCGTCTATCGGCTGACCGGCAGCAAGAAACAACGTTCGGTCGCGCCGGTGGCGGTGCATTATCTGGTGGGTGAAAAGTCTGCGGTGGGCTGGTTAACTGAAGGATGGAAGGTGGATGGTGAGCCTTACAATATTGTCGGTGAACGAGAACGTTCATCACTCAAAGCCGCGCTCCAGCAACGGCTGGTCCAGGGCGGGTGTGCCGTGATTAACTCCAAATACCAGGAGACGATTATGAACGTGGAGAACGCACTGAACGCAATGGTTCTTAATAGACTACGCGACCCGTCCAAGTGCGCTGAATTCTCGCCGACCCTGACTACTGATAAATGCTTCTGCGGATGGGAAATGGACAATTCACTGTTCTTGCTACATATTCTAATCGGGCGGAATGGGTAATGTTAATCGGAAGTAGTCTTTTTCTTGAGGTATAGAAAAGTATCCCTCGACCCTGACAGGTTCTCGGAACGAGAACCCGTCAGGGTCCGAAGGGTAAGTCAAATCAGCCTAATCCGCTTCATCCCGATGTTACATCGGGACAGGTCAGCGGTTACGAAGTTTTCTTGCCTGATTCTTAATTCTTATTTAATCCCGTATCCATAAATAATAAAAAATTATAATTTAAATATATTGACAATATTCTATTAGTTAATATTAATTTTATCCGAGTATAATTATAAGAATCATTGTTATTCTAAATACAGCCCTGCCTGACTGGTCTGCCATAGGCGGATAAATCAGGCGGGATTATGAAGTTTTCTTGTTTATAGTTTTGATATTATATGTTATTTGATTTTGCGGCTATCCTATCATTTATAATCATAGCAATCTTTTTTATACTCTTCACTCTTATTTTCTCCTGGATTATTCGTCCGAGCAATCCCAACCCGGTAAAATCTTCTACCTATGAGTGCGGGGAAATTCCGGCTGGTGATTCATGGATAAAGTTTAATATCCATTTTTATGTCATTGCATTAATATTCATTATCTTTGAGGTGGAAATTCTGGTGCTTTTTCCATGGGCGATAGTCTATAAAAAACTCG
The DNA here is from genome assembly GCA_043807745.1 of Planctomycetota bacterium. Classification (GTDB taxonomy): domain Bacteria; phylum Planctomycetota; class MHYJ01; order JACQXL01; family JACQXL01; genus JAZDFP01. The sequence continues at coordinate 5,697 of JAZDFP010000015.1, read as the reverse complement.
GGTTAGTGAGTTTTATAGAGATGTTTATTTTTGTGGGAATTCTTATAATAGGATTGGCTTATCTATGGGGAAAAGGAGACCTGGACTGGGTCAAGGATATTGCTTACCTGAAAGACGATAGGCAAGGAGAGGATAAATAAGATTGCGAATTGTGAATGGCGAATTGCGGATTGATAAATTCGAAATTCGCAATTAGAAATCCGAAATTGTTTTATGAGTTTGATAGAAAATCGTTTTAATAAGAATGTAATTGTTACCTCGGCTGATTATTTTATTAACTGGGGGCGTGCGAATTCACTTTGGCCCGTCAGTTTCGGCTTGGCTTGTTGCGCTATAGAAATGATGGCAACAGGTGCCGCTCGTTATGATATTGCCCGTTTCGGAGCCGAGGTCTTTAGACCATCCCCGCGTCAGGCTGATTTGATGATTGTTGCAGGCACAGTTACTCATAAAATGGCATCACGAATGAAACTGATATATGACCAGATGCCGGAACCTAAATATGTTATTGCAATGGGTTCCTGTGCCTGTAGTGGAGGTCCTTTTGTCAAGCATTCTTATTCGGTTCTTAAGGGCGCAAATTTGATGATTCCGGTTGATGTCTATGTGCCGGGTTGTCCGCCCAGACCTGAGGCATTACTGGAGGGATTGATGAAGTTACAGGCATTAATAAAAAAGAAAACCATTGCTAAACAGCCAAAAGCATAATAGTATTTATGACAGCACAAGAAATATTTGAGAAGTTAAAAGAAACAATGGGCAAAGATAGTGTTGAATTCGTGGATGACCGACTTTCTCCTTTTATCAAGGTTAAACCGGATTTTATCCAGAAGACAGCACTTTACCTATTTGAGAATCCAGATTTATTCTTCAATTCACTGATGAATCTGACCTGCGTTGATTATCCGGATACGTTCACTATTGTATATCATTTGTTTTCTATGAAACATTTACACAAAATAACACTAAAGGTTACGGTAGATAAGACCAATCCTTTCGTGCTAACTGTAGAGAATATCTGGAATGCGGCAAATTGGTTTGAACGAGAGGTGTACGACCTTTTCGGCGTGAGATTTGATGGTCATAGTAATATGATTCGGATTCTTCTACCCGACGATTGGGAAGGACATCCGTTAAGAAAGGATTACCAATATCCGCAGACTTATCGCGGAATACCGCTGTAAATAAATTGTGATAATTCGCCACGAAGACACAAAGGCACAAAGAATTCCCTGCCCGTGTCTTTGGAGGGTTAGTGTCTTGGTGCCTTAATGGCAGATTTATCTTTGAAATCTCATACGATAAATATATGAGCCAAAATCAGGATTATACAACAATAGTTAAAAACGCATCATCTCGCATAGAAGAGGTTATTGTTGGCGAAGAGATGCTTATTAATATGGGACCGCAGCACCCTTCCACTCACGGAGTATTGAATAAGGTTCTCAAAACAGATGGTGAGGTTATAAATGAAGTATTTCCTCAGATTGGGTATCTGCACCGCGGTCTGGAAAAGATAGCGGAAAAACTAAATTATCATCAGTTCATGCCCTATACTGACCGGATAGATTATCTCTCGGCAATGAACTGTAATTTTGCTTATGCAATAGCAATAGAGAAACTTGCTGGTATAGAAGTTCCTAAGCGGGCAGAATACATCAGGGTTATTATGGCTGAATTAAACCGTATTGCAACGCATCTGGTTTTCTTTGGAACAATGGGTCTTGAAGCAGGTGCTTTTACGCCATTACTTTACGGGTTCAGGGAAAGGGAGCAGATTCTTGACATGTTTGAGATGACCTGCGGGCAACGGCTTACCTATAATTATATGCGTATCGGCGGCGTTTCTGATGATCTGCCTGATGGTTTTGTTGATAAGGCGCGATATTTCTGCGACGATATGGATAAGAAAATCAAAGAGTATCATAATCTTCTTTCATATAACCAATTATTCATAGTAAGGATGGCGAATATCGGAATCCTTCCCCCGGAATTGGCAATCAGTTACGGCGTCACCGGTCCTAATCTGAGAGGTTCAGGAGTAAAATGGGATTTGAGAAAAAACGAACCGTATTCAGTATACCCGGAATTGGATTTTGAGATACCTGTCGGTACAGGAGAAGTCGGTAAGATTGGCGATGCTTGGGATAGATATATGGTAAGAATGAAAGAGATAGAACAAAGCGTACGGATAATCAGACAGGCGCTGGATAAAATACCTTCCGGCGAAGTCCGCATCAAGGTCGGAAGAATCTTCAAGCCCTCACAGGGCGAGGTATATTCCCGTGCTGAAAATCCACGGGGAGAATTGGGATTTTATGTGGTAAGTGACGGTTCAACTAATCCATATAGACTCAAAATTAGAGCTCCTTCTTTTAATAACCTGAGCGCAGTGCCACCGATAAGTAAAGGTGCGATGATCTCAGACTTTGTTCTTTTACTTGGCAGTTTTGATATTGTGTTGCCTGAGGTAGATAGATGACCTCTTTGAGGTCATTCCTGCGCAGGCAGGAATCCAATTGTCTGGATTCCCGCTTTCGCGGGAATGACAAAAAGGGGCGGGAATGACATTGATAATGAGTTATATATGTTGAAAGAATATATTGACGCCATAAAGAGTTTTGCAGAACAGAACCTGCCGGTTATAAATGTGCCGGTTGAACTGTGGTATATTGTCTGGCTTTTCATATTTGGCGGGATTGTGTTAGGTTGCACAATGTTATTTGCCGGAATAGCAAGTTATGCCGAGCGGAAGTTTGCAGGATTCTTCCAGTCTCGGTTAGGTCCAAATCGTGTAGGTCCTCAGGGTATATTGCAATTCATTGCTGATGGTATTAAATTAGTGCTGAAGGAAGATTTAATACCCACTGCGGCTGATAAGATACTATTCCGTGCCGCTCCATATGTTCTTTTCATCGGGACATTAGGTGTATTTGCCGCATTGCCATTTACTAAATATGTTGGTATTACCAATCTTAATCTTGGGCTTCTTTATATTCTGGCTATTTCAAGCCTGGTGGTTGTTGCAATTATCATGGCTGGCTGGAGTAGCGGAAATAAATGGTCGCTTTTAGGCGGGATGCGTTCTGCAGCACAGATTATCAGTTACGAGATTCCTATCGGTATCTGTTTCCTTACTATTATTATGATTTCCGGCACGATGAATATGAATGAGATAATCGCTCAGCAAAGCGGTGGTTTAATTAAGTGGTTTGCATTCCGTTATCCGCCATTTATGCTGATTGCTTTTTTGATTTACTTCGTGGCATCAATTGCAGAAGTCAATCGGACACCTTTTGATATCCCTGAAGCCGAATCAGAAATAGTCGGCGGTTATCATACTGAATATAGCGGAATGCGGTTTGCCTTTTTCTTTATGGGAGAGTATGCGAATATGTTTATAGTTGCTGCAATGGCGGCAATACTGTTTTTGGGCGGATGGCAGAGCCTGTTACCTTTCTTTGTGTTGAATAAGATATTCGGGAATTATGAATTATTGACAGTTATTGAAGGTCTTGGCTGGTTCCTCGGTAAGAGTTTATTTTTAGTATTTGTAATGATGTGGTTGCGATGGACATTGCCAAGATATCGCGTAGACCAAATGATGGCAGTTTGTTGGAAAGTTCTATTACCGATTTCATTAGCTTGTATGCTGATAATCGGTATTTGGATGATGATATAAATGATAAATTATTTTAAGGCTATCGTTATCGGTTTCTGGTCAGTCTTAGTCGGAATGAGTATTACTATTAAATACTTTTTCTCAAAGAAAGTAACCATGCAATATCCTGATGAACGTTGGCAGATGCCTGAACGTTTCAGGGGAATGGTCGAATGCGATACTGATAAATGCATTTCCTGTCTTTATTGCGTTAATATTTGCCCGGTGAGTTGTATTAAATTAGAAGGTATAAAAGCCGAAATGCCTGCTAAGATTATTAATTTAGAAGGTAAAGAGATGAAGCGTATTAAAGATATAACTAACTTTGAGATAGATATTTCAAAATGTATCTTTTGCGGATTGTGTACAGAGGGATGCCCGACCGGTGCAATATATATGAGTCACGACTACGAACTTTCTTGCTATAATCGTAGAGATATGTTCTATCAATATGCCCAACGTGTAAAACATACAGAGGGGAATTAAATTATGTCATTAGGTGAACTGATTTATCAAATAATCTTTTATGCATTTACAGTGCTTGTTATCGGTTCAGCCCTGATTGTTGCCTTCTCACCCAATATTATTCATTCCGCCTTTGCGTTATTATTAACCTTCTTTAGCATTGCCGGGATATATGTGTTCCTTTCGTCTGAATTTCTGGCTATTGCGCAGGTTGTTATATATGTCGGCGGTATTTTAGTGCTGATTCTATTTGCGGTTATGCTTACCAACAAAATCAGGGATGTTAATCTTTCCAATCCGTCAACATCGCCTTATATAGCGATTCCCTTGGTTTTGATTATATTTATTGGCTTGGTGTGGTTGATTATAATAACACCATGGCCAGTAAAAGAACCACAGGCAATTGGAACGATTGAGGATATCGGTAATGCTTTATTGGGTAAATACTTGTTAGTATTGGAAGTAGCAGCTGTGTTATTATTAGGTGCTTTGCTCGGTGCAGCTTATCTGGCACGGGGAAAAAACAAGGGGAATTTATGATATTTTTACAGCATTATCTGGTTCTAAGTGCGGCGTTGTTTTGTCTTGGGCTTTATATCGTTCTGACCCGCAAAAATGCAGTGGCAATACTAATGGGTATCGAGCTGATTCTCAATGCGGCAAGTATTTCGTTCGTGGCATTTTCCCGCTATATTAGCGGTGCCGTAACAGGACAGATTTTCGTTATCTTCATAATTATCATTGCGGTCTGTGAAGCCGTTGTAGCTCTGGCAATAATACTTAATATCTACCAGAATTTCCGTTCGGTTGATACCGATAAAACTAATGAACTAAAAGGATGATATGACACATTATCTCTGGCTAATAACTTTTTTACCTGCTTGTGGTGCAATAATCTGTCTTCTCATCGGTAGATTTTTACCGAGGATATTAGTGAGTATTCTTGCCTGCGGTACGGTTTTTGTATCATTTATACTTTCCGTATTAACTTTTATTCAATTATTAGGACTTCCTGCGGATAACCGCATTATTCATCAGGTTGCTTATACATGGTTGGAGGTGGGGGCATTCAAAGCACAAGCCGCATTTCTTATTGACCCGCTTTCTATTATTATGCTTTTAGTTGTTACCGGTGTCGGCTTTCTTATCCACCTCTATTCTGTTGGCTATATGGCTGATGACAAACGATACGCCCGATATTTCGGATTCCTTAATCTTTTCATCTTTGCAATGTTATTACTCGTCTTAGGAGATAATCTGCTTCTTATGTTCATAGGATGGGAAGGTGTTGGTCTATGTTCATATCTTTTAATCGGGTTCTGGTTTGAGAAGACCGCAAATGCAATTGCCGGTATGAAGGCTTTTATTGTCAACCGTATTGGTGATTTCGGATTTGTTCTTGGTATCCTGCTGCTTTTCTGGAGTCTCGGTCAGATAAGCGGTAACTGGACTATCAATTTTACAGAACTGAAACAGAATGCGCATTTGCTGACCGGCGGATTAGCCACAGCCATTGGTTTGTTATTATTTCTCGGCGCCTGTGGAAAATCAGCACAGATACCTTTATATGT